>PUOW01000071.1 GCA_003552185.1 Spirochaetaceae bacterium | reverse complement strand
CTCAAGAAGAAGAACGCCAAGGTGTACGAAGAGCTCGTAGCGGTCAAAGACAAGCTCGAGACGCACTATAAAGAGATGCAGGACATGGAGTTCACCATTCAGCAAGGGAAGCTCTTCATCCTGCAGACGCGAACCGGAAAGCGGACCGGTGTCGCCGCGATCCGGATCGCCACCGAGATGGTGAAAGAGGGAGTGTTAACCGAGGAAGAAGCTGTAATGCGCGTTACGCCTGAGCAGCTCGATCAGGTCTTCCACCCCATGATCGATCCGAAGGCCAAGCGCGAAGCGGAGCCGGTTGCAAAGGGCCTCAACGCGTCGCCGGGCGCCGCGACAGGACAGGCTGTGTTCACCGCCGATAAGGCCGAGGAATGGGTGAAGGCCGGCAAGAAAGTTATGCTCGTTCGCAAGGAAACCTCGCCGGAGGACATCGGCGGTATGCATGTCGCCGAAGGCATTCTTACCTCCACCGGAGGCATGACGAGTCACGCGGCGGTTGTTGCTCGTGGCATGGGAACGCCGTGTGTAGCCGGTTGTCGTGAGGCGTATATCTCGACGACCAACATGACGATCGGTGACAAGAAGATCAAAGAGGGCGATTACCTTACGATCGACGGAACGAGCGGCGAGGTCTACCTCGGTCAGCTGCATCTGGTCAAGCCGAAGATCTCGGGTGCACTGAACGAGTTCCTGAGCTGGACCGATAAAATCCGGAACAAGGCCGAGCGCGCAGGTACCAATCAGAAGGGCTTCAATATCCGCACCAACGCCGATACTCCGCACGACTCCAAGCGCGCGCGCGAGCTCGGCGCCGAAGGCATTGGGCTGTGCCGCACCGAGCACATGTTCTTCGAGGAAGACAAGATCAAGATCTTCCGCGAGATGATCGTGGCCGAGGACGAAACCGCCCGCCGCAAGGCACTCAAGAAGCTCTTGCCGCTTCAGAAGAAGGACTTCAAAGGCATCTTCAAGGCAATGGACGGGCTGCCGGTAACGGTACGCTTGCTCGACCCGCCCTTGCACGAGTTTGTCCCCACCGATAAAGACGATATCAAAGAGCTTGCCGAGATCGGCGGTATCAGCGTTCCGAAGTTGAAGGCCAAGATCGCTTCACTGCACGAGCTCAACCCCATGCTCGGTCATCGCGGGTGTCGTCTCGGTGTTACGTACCCCGAGGTTTACGAGATGCAGGTTGAGGCAATCATGACCGCTGCGTGCGAGGTGGCGAAAACCGGGGTCGAGGTAATTCCCGAGATCATGATTCCGCTGGTCGGCACCGTGAAAGAGCTCGAGGTTCTCAGAGAGCGTTCGGAAGCGGTATGTCAGCAGGTGCTCGAGAAAAAGAAGACCAAGGTGAAGTACCTGATCGGCACCATGATCGAGATCCCGCGCGCGGCTCTGCTCGCGGACGAAATCGCCGAGCATGCCGACTTCTTCTCGTTCGGAACCAACGATCTTACCCAGCTCACCTACGGATACTCGCGCGACGACGTGGGTTCCTTCCTGCCGTACTACGTTGAGAACGGTATTCTCGAGCAAGACCCCTTTGCAGTGCTCGATCAGGAAGGCGTCGGGCAGTTGGTCGCCACCGGTACCGAGCGCGGTCGCTCGGGTAACGCCGATCTCAAAGTCGGAATCTGTGGTGAGCACGGAGGCGAGCCGTCCTCGGTCGAGTTCTGCTACCGTGTCGGGATGAACTACGTCTCGTGTTCCCCGTTCCGCGTGCCGATCGCCCGCCTCGCGGCGGCTCAGGCCGTGGTGCGAAACCGAGGCTAGAGTTCCATCACAACCTGCGCTACCGAGCCTGCGGGTTAGGTGGCGCGCCAAGCTTTGCCGGTACGGCAAGCTTTGGGTGGTAATACTTCAAAAGCGGCCGGCCCTCAGGGGTCGGCTTTTTTGTTACCGACACGATTGCCGACATGAGTCTTGCGTCGTCGTCGTCCGGAAGACCCGTGTAAGTACTCAAAAAAATGGCCCCATGCCTTACGACATGGGGCCGACAATGGTGCCGCCGAACGGAATCGAACCGTTGACACGGGGATTTTCAGTCCCCTGCTCTACCGACTGAGCTACAGCGGCGCGTGGCATTGTTTACCGCACTTATACCGCATCGAGAAAAAGGTGTCAATAGTTATCGGTACAAGATTTTCGCAGTTCCCGAAGTAAGCACGAACCGAGTGTAAGCGAACCGGGCAGGCGCGCTTGGTTGACCTCGGTACACGGGGGCGGCTATGCTCGGGTTATGGACCTGAATGAGCGGCGGTTGCGTGCTTACCGAAGTGCGCAGAACCCCGGCGAATCAACCGATGAACACGATCCGTCCTCGGGAAACGGCGCCGATCTCGAGAGTGCCTCCGGCCGAGGTGCTGAACCGGCGCGTCGGTTCAGCGGTCTCGAGAAGACCGTGGGAGACTCACTTGCGAAGCTCACCGAGCGTGCCGAGACCGAGGGCGCGAACAAGACCGGCTCCGACTCGGAAGCGCCTGCGCGACGGGTCGCAAAACTGCTGCTGCTGCTCGGCAAGGAGCAGGCGGCCGAGATACTGCGACATCTCTCGGCCGATGAAATCGAGCGAGTTACCTACGAGATCGCCCGGGTGCCCGCGGTCGGCCGAGACGAGGCGCGGGCTATCGCCGGCGAGTTCGGCTCGCTCATCAAGCGAACTCGCCTTGAGCCGCAAGGCGGGCCCGAAACGGCGCTCCAGTTTCTAGAGTCCGCCTTCGGAGATGAGCGCGGTGAGAGGATCTATACTCGTGCGTTGGGCCGACCGCCACGCGCGTACTTCGAGTTCTTGGAGGGGCTTGAGTCGACGCAGTTGATCGCGCTGTTCAAGAACGAGGCAGCGCCGGTCGTGAGTATGATCCTTGCCTGGCTTTCGCCGCCCACCGCCTCGAAGGTGCTGCAATCGTTGCCGCTTGAGTCGCAGCGCGAGGTGGTCAAGCGCGTCTCGCGGATGCGTACGATAGACACCGCTGTTCTCAACCAGATCGAGGACGCGATCAAGGAAAAGATACGCAGGCAGGGGCGGGTGGTGTCGCAGGAACTCGACGGGCAGAGTACGGTTGCCGCAATACTACGCCATATGGATACGAGTTCGGGGGAAGAGATAATCGCACGGATTCGTGACGATGATCCGGAACTTGCCGACGCGGTTGAGCAACAGTTGTTCACGATCGAGTCGGTGCTGTATATTCAAGATGCGGAGCTGCAAGGAGTCCTTCGCGAACTCGAGGATACCGAGATCGCGCGCATACTGAAAGGAAAGCGCGATGAGATTCGTGGTAAACTCTTGGCGAATCTCTCGATGCGGCGACGGCGAATGGTTGCGGAGGAATACGAGCGCCTCGGTCCGGTTCCGCGGAAAGAAGTTGATGAGGCCGTGGATGCGTTTGTGAAACGGTTGCGAGAGCTTGAGGCCGAGGGTAAACTGCAACTGAGCTACCGCGAGGATCTGGTGGAGTAGGCGAGCGCAGGTGTCACCGCGCCGAGATCCTGAGCGGTTCAAGAATCCCATGCGGTCTCAATACTATACAGGCTCGAGCAAAGGAGTGGTATGTGCCGTCGTTAGGCATGGCGTATCTATTTTGGGCGGCGTCGTTGTTCGGCATCGCCGGATTGCACAGGTTCTATTTGGGCAAGTTCGGAAGCGGGTTGGTCTACTTTTTCACCTGGGGCCTGTTTGGGTTCGGCACGCTGTACGACGCACTCACCTTGCCGGAACAGGTGCGCGAGGCACAACTACGTCGGCGCCTCTACAGCGGTTTCGGCGAAGGCGATGCCTATGCGCAGGCGCTCGAGATGCTTCGACGTGAAGAACTTGGGCGTCCCGGAATGGGGCGGCGGGATAGCGGGCAGCCTCCGACCATCGAACAGGTTATCCTGCGCACCGCGCAACGCAATAACGGCGTGGCCGCCCCTACAACGGTGGCACTCGAGGGAAACGTCTCTACCGATCAGGCCAAGACGCATCTCGAGCGACTCGCCGAACGCGGATTCTGCGAGATTAGGGTGCGCAAGAGCGGTAGCATCGCGTACGTGTTTCCCGATTTGAGGGATCCGGAAGCCGAGGACGAGTTCGAGGATCTTTGATCGGAATCACGCCCCGGTCTATGTCGCTCTGCCTAGCGCATGCCTGGCGCGTGATTGACACGCCCCGAGTCGATCCGTAATATTTCCGCCATATGACAGCAGATGAACTCCGCAAGAAGTACATTCGGTTTTTTGAGCAACACGGGCACGTGCAGATTTCGGGTGCTTCCTTGATACCCGAGAACGACCCAACCGTGCTTTTCACGACTGCCGGCATGCATCCCTTGGTGCCTTATATTCTCGGACAGGAGCATCCGGCGGGTAATCGACTCGTTGATTATCAGAAATGCATTCGAACCGGTGATATAGACGACGTGGGAGATTTCAGTCACCTCACCTTTTTTGAGATGCTCGGCAACTGGTCGCTCGGCGATTACTTCAAAGAAGAAGCGATCCGGACGAGTTACGAGTTCCTCACCTCTCGCGAGTGGCTAGGAATAGATCCGGAGAAGCTATCGGTAACGGTGTTTGAAGGTGACGAAGAGGTTCCTCCCGATCACGAGTCCGCTCGCGTTTGGGAAGAACTCGGCATTCCCCGCGAACGCATTCATTACTTGCCTCGCTCCGATAACTGGTGGGGGCCGGCCGGCGCAACCGGCCCCTGCGGGCCCGATACCGAGATGTTCATCGACACCGGGGTCGCGGGTACGGCCGAAAGTCGGCCCGGCGTCTCGGACGGGAAGTACATGGAGGTGTGGAACGACGTCTTCATGCAGTACAACAAAAAGCCCGACGGCAGCTACGAAGAGCTTGAACGCACCTGCGTAGATACCGGAATGGGTATCGAGCGCACAATCGCGATTCTGCAGGGCAAGAACTCGGTATACGAGACCGAGGTCTTCACACCGATTATCGCAAAGATCGAGGAGCTGACCGAGCGCCGGTACGGCGACGATGAGGATGAGGACCGCTCAATACGTATCATCGCAGATCATGCGCGAACCGCTACCTTCATCCTGGGTGACGAACGCTCGGTGAAGCCTTCGAACGTGCAACAAGGCTATATCCTTAGACGCTTGATCCGTAGGGCGGTTCGGCACGGTCGTAAGCTTGGGCTGCCCGGAGCGTTTCTGCAGCATCTTGCCGATGTCGTGATAGAGATCTATCGCGAAGCACACCCCATACTCACCGAGAAACTGCAGTTCATTCGAAGCGAGTTATACGCCGAGGAGCAGCGCTTCCTTGCCACGCTCCAGAAGGGCGAACACGAGTTTTCCAAAAAGCTCCCCGAGTTGCTGGAGAAGCCGGACGGCATGATCCCGGGTGAGGTGGCGTTTCGATTGTACGACACCTACGGCTTTCCGGTTGAGATCACCGAGGAGCTCGGCCGAGAGCACGGGCTGAAGGTAGACCGCGAGGGCTTCGACAAGGCATACGAAGAGCACCAGCAGCGATCGAAAATGGATCACAGCGTGGCGTTCAAGGGCGGGCTCGCCGATCATTCGGAGCTCACGACGCGCTTGCACTCCGCGACCCATCTTCTGCATCAGGCGCTTCGCGATGTTCTCGGTGAGCATGTTGAGCAGAAGGGCAGCAACATCAATCCGGAGCGCTTGCGCTTCGACTTTACGCATCCTGATAAACTAGAGTCTGAGGAGCTCAAGCGCGTAGAGGAGATTGTAAACGAGCAGATCCGGCGCGATCTGCCTGTAAGCGTCGAGACCATGACACTCGGCGAGGCACGCGACGCCGGGGCGATTGCGCTGTTCGGCGATAGATACGACGAGGTCGTAAAGGTGTACTCAATGGGTGACTACTCGCGCGAGGTTTGCGGCGGGCCGCACGTATCGCGTACCGGTGAAATAGGCACGTTCAAGATCAAGAAAGAGCAGTCATCTTCACAAGGGGTGCGGCGCATACGCGCGGTGGTGGAATAAGGGCGTCGTCCACGATTCGTATGTATCTTTGCTAGCCCTGCGTGTCGCTCCGTGCGCGCAGGCGCTCGTACATGTCGTACACGTGTCGATTACGGATCCCGAGCTTCTGAAACTGAGCGAGAACATCGAGCGCGTTTTGCGGCTCGCCGAGTTTGAGGTAACAATCGGCAATCTCGGTATAGAGCCGGTGATTCTTGCTGTCGGACTTGAGCAACCCCTCGAGCGACTCGATCGCGTTGCGGTAGTTCCCTTTCGCCTTGTTGATCAGCGCAAGGCCGAGCACGGCGTAGACATCAAACTCTATATTGAGCGCCTTGTTGTAGTACATCGCCGCACGATCATGCTCTTCCATGTTACGGTACGCGTCGCCCGCGCGGGTTAAGATCACTTTATTGTCCGGGTCGCGTTCGAGTATTCGATTCCAGTACTCCAACGACTTCGACTGGCGATTGAGGCCGCGATAGCAGTCCGCGAGGCCGAACAGTGCGTAGAAGTTGCCGGGATCCCGCTCAAGGGCTTCCTCGAAATAGGGAATGCCTTCGGCGTACGTTTTCAGCTTGCGATGGCAGTTGCCGAGCGAGGTTAGGACGCGAATATCGACACGATCTCCGTGTAGGTCACGAATGCGGCTCCAGTACGACTTCGCTTCCTCGAAGTCCTTAAAATCGTAATGGAGATGGCCAAGGCCGATTAGGGCGTATGCGTTGTCCGGCTCGATCTGCAGAACCTTGAGGTACAGCTCGCGCGATCGCGCCATATCTCGAACCTTGCGATACGCATCGGCCACCCGTGTCAAGACGGTGACGTTCCGGTCATCGTGCTCGAGATAGCGTTCCCAGACGCCGATCGCCTTGTGATAGTGGCGAAGCGATTTATAGCAATCGGCGAGGCCGAACAGCGCGTAGTTGTTGTCCGGGTAATGATCGAGACAACGCTGGTAGTACTCAACTGCTTCTCGAAAAGCCTTCCGCTTGCGCGAAGCGTCGCCGAGCCCAACCAAGGCATAGTTGTTGTGCGACTCGAGGGCAAGCATCTCTTTGAAGAGATCCTCAGCCTCTGCGAGGTAATCTTCCTTCAAGAGCTGATACGCCTTTTGCGAAAGCTCGGCCAACTTGTGCGCGCGATCGCGCTGCAGCTGCTCATCCTCGGCGATCTCGCTTCGTAGGGGGTCACCTTCGTACTGCGGCCCGGTTTCGTTTTCCGTCATTGTTTATGTGCTCGCTCTTTCTTCGTTTGTTGATCCCGCGCGCGTTGCTCGCGTGCTTCGTCTTCCAGTAACCACGTTCGCAACACCAAAGCCATTCGCTCTATCATTCGCGCCGTCTTGGCGCTGTCCGGCGCAAGCCGGTACATCTGAAACGCGGCCAGGGGCTTGTTCTGCTTGTAATACAGGTCGCCCAAGCGAATCAGGCCGTCGGTGTAGCCGACTGTGACGAAGATTCGCCGTGCGGTCTCGTAATCTCCGTTATTGAATAGCTCGTTTCCTTTCCGAATGAGCGTCGTGCGTTGTTCGCTCGAGAGACTTGGGCGCGTGCGTTCCTCAGGAGCCGAGGTTTTGGTAAACCCGATGCGCCCTCCACCTGTCGGCCTATCTGCACTCATAAGCCGCCGACCCTTCCGTTAACCGTAGTATATGCCGCCATACTCCAAAAATCAAACCATCACCGCTGCTCACGCGCTCTCGTCACATGCTCTCGTCGGTAGGTCGCGTTCGCCGTTCGAGCGGTTTCACAGGCTCCCTTTGGTCGACCGCACCCGATCATGCCGTCTATAGGCTTGCGCGAGGGCTCGACCGAGCGCTTTCATCAAGGCTT
The DNA here is from genome assembly GCA_003552185.1 of Spirochaetaceae bacterium. Classification (GTDB taxonomy): domain Bacteria; phylum Spirochaetota; class Spirochaetia; order DSM-27196; family SLAA01; genus B1Sed10-166. The sequence goes on along the minus strand of PUOW01000071.1, from coordinate 3,181 downwards.
CACACATATGATGCGTATTCTCGCCGTAGCGAACCTCGAGGTGCAGGTTGATCGCGGCATTCATAGCGAGCCCGTGAAAGAACTCGCGTAGCAGCTCCACCGCAAACTGCCCGCAGTACGGTTGCGGGTACTCGGCCCGGTACACGAGGTACGGTCGATTCCCTGCGTCGATCGTCGCCTCGGACAGCGCGTCGTCCATAGGGATGATCGCGTGACCGTAGCGCGCCACGGGGCCGTACTCGCTTACGGCCTTCGCGAGCGCCGTGCCGAACACAATACCGACGTCTTCCACCAGATGGTGAGGGTCGACCTCGATATCACCGCGCGCTTGGAGTTCGAAGCCGAATCCGCCGTGAAACGCCATCGCGTGCAGCATGTGATCGAAAAACGGCACGCCGGTCTCGATCGCAAGCGAACGATCGTTGTCGAGATTTAGTTTCAGCCGAATCTCGGTCTCTTTGGTGCTGCGCTCCACCTGAAGCTCACGAGCGGTCGCCATGTCCTCCGCTACGTCTCGGTCGGCCGACCGAACGTTTCGCTTATCTTCATCCGTTCCGTGGGTCATGCGTGGTATCTCCAGTTTGGGTGATCTGGTCGTGGGGGTAGGGTGCAGCGACCTGTCGCAGCAAATCGGCGACACGTCGATGGTGCACCTTGTAGTACGCGGGATTACAGACAAGCTTCACACGGATCTCGGCCAGGTCCTCGGTAACCTTGAGGTTGTTGGCCTTCAGCGTAGACCCCGTTTCAACGAGGTCGACGATATACGGTGCCAACCCCAGAACCGGGGCAAGCTCAACCGAACCGTTAAGCCGAATGACCTGCACCGGAATTCCACGGGCATGAAAGAAGTCGTGCGCGAAGCGGGTGAACTTCGTCGCAACGGTGAGTTCTCCACGGTCGCTCGAAGGATCATGGTCTGCAAGGCAGGCAAGACACATACGCGTCGTGCCGAACTCAAAGGTGTGCAACTCGAAAAACTCCGATCCGGCCTCGTACAGCACGTCGGTGCCGCAGACACCGAGCCCGGCGATCCCGTGTGATACGTATACCGGCAGATCACTGTTTTTTACGAGAATCAGCTTCAGCCGGCCGGTGTCGTCGGTCACGGTGAGGCTACGTCTCGAGATGCTGAACCGAAATCCGCAACTCTGCAGATGCTCGAGCACCTGCTCCGTAAGGCGACCCTTCGGCAGGGCCATGGTAAGCGGCGGGCTGTTGCCGTTGCTGCTGTTGCTGTTGCTGCTGCTGCTGCTCATAGAAGCGCCACCCTACCGTCGGCTCGCACCGCGTCGGCCTGCCGTAACCGATCGGCGAAGTTTTCGCCCTCCACCTGTATCGCGTGGGCAGCCTCGGTTGCTGCGCTCTCGATCGAAAGATACTGCTCCACCTTGCGCAGAAGAATCGAGAACCCTACCGCGGGAGCATCGAATCCGAAATGGCTCAAGAGACTGTCGTAGCGCCCGCCCGAAGCCACCGCAGAACCGAGACCTTCCATATACACGTTGAACACGACCCCGGTATGGTACGGTTGAGAACCTACCTCCGATAAGTCGATGCGGAGTTCGGCCTGCAACTCGAGTCGAGCGTACTCTTCAGCGATCCGCTCGACGTACCGCAGGGCGTCACGCTCGAGTTCGTTCAGCTTGCCGGCGGCATCAGCGGTCGAGAGCAGCGTCTCGAGCTCCTCGGGTGTGCCGATGAACGCAAATAGCTCCGCGAGGAACGCAGCGCGATCCTCGGAACATCCGTTCGCGACACAGAGCTCGGCTACCTCGGTACTGCGGCGCAGCGCGACCGCGCGGCGTAGCTTGCCGGCGGCCTCGGCGGCCTCGGGGTCCACAATTGCGTGCAACAGCGCGCGCGAGCCGAGATGCACTACGCGAGGCGGCGCGTGTACCTCATTGAGAACGCGATCTAACAGAACCAATACCTCCAACTCGGCGTCGGGGCCCGGCTTGCCGATGAGCTCTACTCCGGTCTGAAAGAACTCGTCGTTCGAGATATCCTCGGCGTCTTGATGACGCAGGATGGTGTCGGCGTACCACACGCGGACCGGGAGCTCGGCTTCGGTCAGCATGAGCCCCATCTGCTTCGCGAGAAAGAGCGTGTTGTCGTAGCGTAGCATCAAGAGGTCACCCTCTCGATCGATCAAGCGATAGATGCTGCGAGCGTCGCGGCTCGGGATAAGCCCTTCGTACACGCCGAAAAAATCGAAGACCGGGGTTTGAATCGGCAGATAGCCCCAAGACTCAAATACGTGCTCGATGCGGTCCATAATCCGACGATGGCGGTGTGCATCCTCGAGATAAAAGCTTTCTGCGCCTTGGGGTAGCTGCAGTAACGCTCGTTTGCGGCTCGTCACGGTGGTGGACTCCGTTGCAGGATTGTTGTACGGCCTTGATCAAGGCGAGACCTTATTGAACTATATCAGAAAACCCACCCTCGGTGGAACCGCGCTTCGGTCGCTATCGGTCGCGAGCGTTTCCATAAAAGCTTACCTGCGATCCCCCGTACAGCTGAACCCGCGTGCGGCGCAACGCGCCGGGGTTTTCCGAGACTTCCTCGGAGCGAGGATGATGGATCAAGACCACGGTATCGGGCCCACACGCCTTGGAAGCGCCGATCTTGGCAAGAAGATCGGTCTTGTAGCGGTAGCGAAACGGAGGGTCGCAGAAGATGAAATCGAACGGCTCGCGCGCACGCAGCAGGTAGCGCTCCACCGGAGCGGTATAGATCTCAACCTTCTGCGCACACAACGCAAGATTGCCTTCGAGGATTGAGCGCTTGCCGCGGTCGCGCTCCACCGCGGTCACCGCGGTTGCGCCGCGCGAACAAGCCTCGAGCGCAACCACCCCCGAACCCGAGAAGAGATCAAGAAAGTGCGCGCCATCGATCGATCCCAGGATCGCGAACAACGACTCGCGCATTCGATCCATCGCCGGCCGGATCTCCCCGGGAGGGCAGCGAACGCTTCGGCCTTTGAGACTGCCTCCGGTTATACGCACGTCTCCTCCTTGGTGAACGGTCGAAACTCCAGTAGGCTTCGCTCGAGTTCCGGGTAGTTCGAGACCGACCCAACCGCCTTGGCGGTGTGCTCAAGAAGATCAAGATCACGTTCGAGCTCGGTGAAGCGTAGCCGCAGCATCCCGGCCTGACGAACTCCGCTCAGTTCTCCGGG
>PUOW01000379.1 GCA_003552185.1 Spirochaetaceae bacterium | reverse complement strand
GTGGCGCTTGCCGAGCACCCGGTCGCGTGGAGCGCGGTATTCGGAAACGATAACCCGGTGATCGTAGAGATTGGGTTCGGGATGGGCGAGGCCTTGATAGAGGTAGCTTCTCGCCGGCCCGACCATAATCTACTCGGCATCGAGGTCCATAAGCCGGGTTTGGGCAAGGCGCTCGGACGTGTCGAGCGAGAGGGGCTCACGAATGTGCGCGTTATTCGCGAAGACGCGGTTACGGTGTTTCGGCAGATGATCGCGCCCGGTAGCCTCGCGGGCATCCATGTGTTCTTCCCCGACCCGTGGCCGAAGAAGCGTCATCACAAGCGTCGACTCATCAAAGCGGGGTTCCCGGAGCTTGTGGTGCCGGCGCTGCAGCCGGGCGGGTATCTGTACGTCGCCACCGACTGGGACGATTACGCCGAGCAGATCGCGGAGGTGCTGGGAAACGCTTCGTGCCTCGCGCGGGAGTCGGTTGAGGCGGTTGGGGGCAGGCCTGAGACCGAGTTTGAGCGCAAAGGCCGGGCGCAGGCGCACACCATTCACGAGCTGTGCTACCGAGCGGTCTGAGCCGTGGCCTGAGCTCCCGGCCTGAGGTCCCGGCCTGAACTCGTCGATTGACCACCGCGCGGTCGAACACTATCATGCCCGCATGACGACGAACTCAAACGAACCGAACTCAAACGAACCGAACTCAAGCGAATTGAACGCAACGGCATCATTCATCACGCGACACACCGATCTCGCGAAACGAAACAACTCGATCGACCCGGCCGAGTACGGGAAGTACAGCGCGAAGCGCGGTCTCCGTAACGAAGACGGAACCGGCGTGTTGGTGGGGCTCACCGAGATAGGCGAGGTCCACGGATACGTCATAGACGACCAAGAGCGCGTACCCGACGAAGGGCGCCTCTCGTATCGCGGCTACAACCTCAAGGACATTGTGCGCGGGTTTCAGCAGGATGGCCGCTTCGGTTTCGAGGAAGTGGCCTATCTTCTCGTGTTCGGTGAGTTGCCGAGCGCCGAGGAGCTCGCGGAGGTTCGTTCGATCCTGGGCCACGCTCGTAAGCTGCCTGAGCGCTTCGTCGAGGACTCGATTCTCCGGTTCCCGAGCAAAGACATCATGAACAAACTCGGTCGGTCTGTGTTGGTGGCCTACTCGTTCGACGACAACCCCGACGATCTTTCGATCGAGAACGTAGTGCGTCAGACCATTGAGCTGACCGCTCGCTTTCCCGCGATGGCGGCGTACGGCTATCAGGCCAAGAAACACTACTATGACGGTGAGAGTCTCTTCTTGCATGCGCCCGACCCCAAGCTCTCGACCGCCGAAAACCTGTTGCAGATGATTCGCCCCAACCGGGACTACACCGCGCTCGAAGCCGAGGTGCTCGACCTTGCGCTGGTGCTGCACGCGGAGCACGGCGGCGGTAACAACAGCGCGTTCACCGTGCATGTGGTGTCATCCGCGGGTACCGATACCTACTCGGCGATCGCGGCCGGCCTCGGCTCGCTGAAGGGGCCCAAGCACGGCGGCGCCGCAAACCAGGTTCACGCGATGATGGAACACATCAAGAGCAATGTGGGCGACTGGGACGACGACGACGAGGTAGCCGAGTACCTTCGAAAGATCCTGCGCGGCGAGGCGTACGACCGCAGCGGCTTGATCTACGGGATGGGCCACGCGGTCTATACCCTGTCGGATCCGCGGGCGGTTATGCTGAAAGAAAAGGCGGCCGAGCTCGCCGAAAGCAAAGCGTTCAGCGAGGAGCTGGGCCTGCTGCGCGCGATCGAGCGGCTTACTCCCAACGTGGTGAGCGAGGTGAAGGGCCGCGATATGGTGATCGCGCCGAACGTGGATTATTACTCGGGGTTTGTGTACCGCATGCTCAATATCCCGACCGAGCTCTACACCCCGATCTTTGCGGTTGCCCGGGTTGCCGGGTGGTGCGCACACCGCCTCGAGGAACTCATCAGCGGTGGGCGCATCATCCGCCCGGCGTACAAAAGTATCGTGCCGCGCCGCCGCTACACGCCGATGGGCGAGCGCTGAGCGAAGAAAGCCCGGCTCGCTTGCCCGGCTCGGGTGCCGGGCTTGTTTGCCGGGTTTGCTCGTGCCTGTGGCCGCGGCCGCCGCGGCCTACTCGGCCGCGGCGCTTTGCTGAATTACCTGATCGGCGATCTTTCCGCTGATCGGGGAGTAATGGTCGAACTCCATCTCGAACGCGCCGGTTCCGGACGTGATCGAGCGCAGGTCTATGGCGTAGCGCAGGAGCTCGGCCTGCGGCACCTGCGCCTTGATGTGAATGATTCCACCGCCGAGCGACTCTTGCCCTTGAACGCGGCCGCGGCGGCTGGTGAGGTCCGAGAGAACGTCGCCGAGGTACTGCTCGTCGATGAAGACCTCGAGGTTCATCACCGGCTCGAGCAGCGTGGGCCCCGCCTTCTTCATCGCGTCCTTCATCGCGCCCTTGGCCGCCATCTTGAACGCCATCTCGGATGAGTCTACCGGGTGCTCCTTGCCGTCTACCAGTTGTGCCCCGATGTCTACCGCGGGGTAGCCGGCTACCACGCCTTCGTTCATCGCCTCCTGCAGACCTTTCTCGATGCCCGGGATATACCCTTTCGAGACCGCCATTCCACGGATTAGATTCTCGAACTGGTATTGTTCTCCGCGTTCGAGCGGGCGAATCTTGATCGAAACCTCGACGAACTGACCGTGTCCGCCGGACTGCTTCTTGTGTCGATAGTTGGCGTCGGCGCTCTTGGTGATGGTTTCGCGATACGCTACCCTCGGAACCCGTGTGTTGACCTGAACCTTCTGGTGGTCTTTCACCTTGTCGAGGATCATGTTGAGGTGCAGCTCGCCCATCCCTGCTATCACAGTTTCCTTGGTCTCGCCGTTGAACTCAACCCGGAAGGTGAGATCCTCCTCCACGATACGGTGCAGCGCCTCACCGAGCTTGTCTTCGTCTTTCTTCTCGGCGCCTTCAATTGCAACCGAGTGAACCGGCTGCGGCAGCTGAAGCGGTCGAAACGAGAACACCTTGTCGGGGCTGCAAAAGGTGTCGTTGGTCTTGGCCGAACCTACCTTTGTAAGCACGCCGATGTCGCCCGCGACGAGCTCGTTCGTCTCGGTCAACTTCTTGCCTTGCGTGGTGTAGTACTTGTTTACGCGTTCTTTCTTGCTCTCTCGCGCGTTGTAGATCTCGCTCTCGGATGAAAGCGTGCCGGTAACCACCTTTACGAACGAAAGCTTGCCCGAGAACTGGTCTATCGCGGTTTTGAAGACGAAGCCCGAGAACGCGCCCTCGGCTGAAATAGGAAGCGTGTGCTCCTCGCCGTTCTCGGACACCACGGTTTCGGGGATGCCGTCGGGTGAGGGCGCGATCTTCGCAATCAGATCCAGCAACGGCGCAAGCCCGGCGTTGCGTAGTCCCGCGCCGCAAAGCACCGGCACGAGTTTGTTGGTGCGAAGCCCCTCGATAAGCCCTTGTTGCAGCTCGTCGTCGTTCAAGGTTTCTTCCTCGAGAAACTTCGTCAGCAACTCGTCGTTGCCCTCGGCCGCGGCCTCTATCAGGGTAAGACGAGCTTCCTCGAGCGCGTCGCTGTGCTCATCCGGCACCGCGGTGGCCTTTTCCTTGGCGTTGTCGCCCGGGGCCGCGTAGAACTTCCGGTTCACGACATCGATTACGCCGGAGAAATCACCTCCCTGGCCGACCGGGATCGTGAGCGGCACGAAGGTGTGGTCGAACTTCTCGCCGAGGTCGGAGACTACCCGGTCGAAATCGGCCCCGTCTTCGTCGAGCTTATTGACGAACACCATGCGCGGTTTGTTGCGCGCGTCGAGCCGTCGCCAGAGCTTGATGGTCTCGATCTGGACGCCTGCCTTTGCTCCCACCGCCATCAAGGCGGTTTCGCAGGCACGAAACGCAGCCACGACCTCCCCGACGAAGTCGCCGAGGCCGGGAGTATCGACAAAGTTCATTTTGCAATCGGCGTGCTCGAGGTGAGCGAGCGCCGCGTGTACCGAGACACCGTTGCCGGTTTCTTCGTCGGTGTAGTCGCTTACCGTCTTACCGGACTCAACCGTTTCAGGCTTCTGGATAGCGCCCGCGTGGAACAGCAGGTGCTCCAACAGTGTGGTCTTGCCGGTTGCATTATGCCCCGCTATCGCGATGTTTCGAATCGATCTCGTAGTTCTCCCCATACTGTCTCCTTGCGATCCGGCACCAGGTTTGTATGAATTGGTGGCAGTGGTTGTTCGTGAGTCGGTTAGTACTATACGAGCGCCGTTTGAGAATTGTCAAGGAGAAAGCGGCGCGCGGCCCATGGCAAACGCAGGCGGACACAGCATCTAGAACTGCGGCGGGGCATCGTGGGAGGTCGCAGGTCGCTGCATGCTCGCCGCGCATGCCGGCCCCGGGTCGTCTCGGGTGCGGCATCGTTGGTATATTTAACGGTGAGGTAGGTGTAATGCAGAGACTCGACACCCTGGCAGAGTTCTATGAGCTCATGCGTGGCACGGTGGCGCTTCGGAGAACGATCGTCGAGCACCTGCTTGCGCGAGACAAAGGCAACGAGGCCCCGGGTTTCGTGGACGCGCGCGAGCGCTTGCGGAGCACACTCGAGACGATTCGCGCGAATCAGCGCGCCGATGGGATGTGCGAGCTGCTGACGAAGCCGGGCGGGCGGAAGACCGCCATCGCAACCGATTACGAAACCGAGGAGCTAAAGAAGGATCTGTCGTTCCTCGAGACGGGCTCGCCGGCGCCCGCGCCGGCCACCGCCGGCGGTTTTGCCCCTGAAGCGGCGAATGAGGTCGCCGCGGTGCGTGAACTGCTGCGGCCGGTAGACAACGCCGTGTTCATAACCGACCGCGACGGCACCGTCAATAACTACTGTGGCCGCTATCGCTCCTCGGTTCAGTCGGCTTACAACGCGGTGTATCTCACCCGGTATGCGGAAGCGCGCACGCGCCGAGCGCTGATTCTTACCTCGGCTCCGCTTACCGATCACGGCTTGCTCTCACTGAGCGTGTTGCCGCCTCATCGTTTTCTGATGGCCGGGTCCAAGGGGCGCGAGCTGCTCGACACCAACGGAAAACTCCATCAAACCCCGATAGACCCGCTGAAGCTGGAGACGCTCAATGAGCTCAACCGTGCGCTGCTGCAGCTGCTTGAGTCGCGCCAATACGAAGAGTTTTCGTTGATTGGGTCGGGTATTCAACTCAAAATCGGCCAAACCACGATAGCGCGGCAAGACATCTACGGGAGCATCGAGCCCGATCGATCGCTTGAGTTTCTGAAGCGCGTGCAGGGCCTGGTGGCGGAGCTCGATCCCGAGGAGGCGACGTTTCGCATTGAGGATACCGGATTCGATATCGAGATTCTGCTGACTCGCGACGAGGGGGATCGCGACTTCAATAAAGGCGACGGAATAGCGCATGTCGATCGCGTTGCGGGACTTGGGCTTACCGGGTCGGTGATTGTGTGCGGCGACACCGCCTCGGATCTGCCGATGGTACGCGCCGCGGCCGCTACCGCGGAAGATCTGCGGGTGGTGTTCGTGACCGAGGACGAAGATCTCAAACGTGAGGTTTCGCGAGCGGCACCCCGCGCGGTGTTCGTGACCCGTCCCGACTCGCTGGTTCTCGGTCTCGGTGAGGTAGCCAAGGAGTAACGGGTATGAGCGTGTGGAAAGGCGCTGTTTTTGAACTCCACGCCGTGCTGAGCGGAACCGAGGAACTGCACTTCGAGGCCTGGAAGCGCACCTTCGACAACGTGCTGGAAGAGTTAGACCACGGCGTGAGGCGGGAGTTCGAGTACGAGCACGATTACCTGCCGCACCTGTACGGGCGCCCTCGGTACGCAGGGGTGGCCGGGTTCTTCCGGTCGCGCGACATCTACGTAACGCACGGGCACCCGACCGATGCACCGGGCAAGCGAACCGTCTGCGGTATCGCCAATAGAAAGAACGAGTTGTTTCGGGTGCTGCTCGCCGAACGCGGGGTGCAGCTAACCGAGAACGTGGTGAGCCTCATTAGCGCGTTGCGTGCCCACGGCATCCGAACAGCGGTGGTTTCCGCGAGCAGAAACTGTCGCGATGTGCTCGCTCAAGCCGAACTGCTCGAGATGCTCGACACCGTGATAGACGGTAACGACGTGCTGGAGCTTTCGCTGCCTGTGGCACCCGAACCGGACGGGTTTGTGCTCGCCGCGGATAATCTAGAGGTGCTCCCGAGTGAGTGTATGCTGGTGGAAGCAACGCCCGAAGGCATAGCCGCCGGCACACGCGGAAACTTTGGCCTGGTAGTAGGCGTCACCGCGCATGCGGACGAGGAGAGCCTACGCGAACACGGTGCCGACCTTTTGGTGCCGAGCGCCGGGGTGCTGTCGTACGAACGAATCCGACAATGGTTTGAGACCGAACGGCGCGAGGACGGCTGGTATCTCACGTATCATCAGTTTCGGCCGGAGCAGGAGATGCTGCGCGAAGCACTTACCGCGGTTGGAAACGGCTATATCGGATCGCGCGGGGCCTACTGCGGGGCCGGTATGTTCGCCGATATCCATTATCCCGGCACCTACGTCGCGGGGCTCTGGAACACGCTCGGAACCGAGATGCAAGGCCGAACCGTATACAACTCCGACTTCGTCAATATTCCGAACTGGCTGCTGATAGAACTCAAGATCGGCGAAGGCGGATTCTGCCGCATACTCGGGAGCTGCACGATCGAGGAATACGAGCATTCGCTCGATATGCGTAATGCCGTAATGCGGCGCCGGTTGCGCATTTGCGACCGTCAGGGTCACCGCACCGAGATAGAAACGCAGCGGTTCATCAGCATGGCGGAGCCGCACCTCGCGGCGATAGAGTATCGGTTGACGCCGCTGAACTATAGTAAGCCGGTTGTGCTCAAGTCGAGCCTCGACGGCACAATCATGAACTACGGCGTGCCCCGTTACCGGGGGCTCAACAAGCGTCACCTCGAAGGCGTGCATACCGGCGAATACGAGGGCCGCATCGAGCTACATACGCGCACCAACCGGTCAAAGATCGATATCTATATGGGCGCGCGACATACCTTGACCGTCGACAACCGGCACGTTGAACGCCGCACCGAGATCGAGCGCGGGCGCGCCTACATCACCGAGCTCTCGCATTTCTTCGCCGAGCAAGACCGCACCTACACCTTCCGCAAGGTCGTCTCGATCTTCACCTCGCGCGACCACGACCAAGACCGCGACGATGGCCGCGACCACGAGCAAGACGGCGGGGGCCTGCAAGAGCGAGAGCGTGGGCGAACGCGCGGTAGCCTTTCCGACAATGCTCGTAGAGTGGTAGACAGCTACGGGCGCGAACCACAACAGTTTGCGCGGGCGCTTAGAGAGCATTCCGAACGGTGGCACGTGTTGTGGGAGCGCGCCGATATACGGATAGAACCCGATCGGTTCGCGCAGCGGGTGGTTCGGCTGCACGCCTATCATCTTCTGGTCGGCGCTTCGCCGAACAGTAGCGCTCAGGACGTAGGGTTTACCGCCCGGGGACTGCACGGGGAAGCATACCGCGGACACGTGTTTTGGGATGAGCTGTTCATCGAGCCGTTTTATAATCTGCGTTTTCCGGAAGTAACCCGCGGACATTTGCTGTATCGCTATCGCAGGCTCGAGGCCGCGCGACAGGCGGCGCGCGAACACGGCTGCGCAGGCGCGATGTACCCGTGGCAGTCGGGTGAAGACGGCGGCGAGGAGACGCAGGAGGTGCATTACAACCCGCGCTCCGGCGGCTGGGACCCCGATCTCAGTCGAAACCAGCGGCATATCTCTCTTGCGATTGCCTACGACATCTGGACCTACTACTACGCTACGCACGACACCGAGTTCATGCACTCCTACGGGCTCGAGATGCTGCTCGAGATCTGTCGCTTCTGGGCCGACAAGGCCGAGTACGACGAGAGCGACGGGCGCTATCACATCGAGGGAGTGATGGGCCCCGACGAGTTTCACGAGAAGTACCCGGATGCCGACCCGCAAGCCGAACAGGCCGGGCTCCGAGACAACGCGTACACAAACGTGCTTACCGCGTGGATTATGCACAAGACCGAGGAAACCTGGAACCATCAGCCGCCGGAGGTCCGCAAAGCGGTTGCCTCCAGGATCGGTTTCGAGGAGCAGCGCGAGCTCCAACGCTGGCGCGAGATCGCGAGCCGACTGGCCGTTGTGATCGACGAAGACGGCATAATCTCGCAGTTCGAGGGTTTTCGTGATCTGCTCGAGCTCGACTGGGAGTCGTACCGCCGGCGGTACCACAATATTCGCAGACTCGATCGCATTCTCAAGGCCGAAGGCGATTCACCCGACCGCTACCAAGTCTGCAAACAGGCGGACACCCTGATGCTGTTCTATGTTCTTTCGCCGGGCCAGGTGCGGCGCACGCTCGAGGCCATGGGATACTCGGTGGAAGAGGAGAAAGCGCTTGTTACCAAGAACTACGAGTACTATCTCGAGCGCACCAGCCACGGCTCAACGCTTAGCTACATCGTTCACTCGGCAATCGCGAGATACGTGGAAGGCCACCGCAACGATACCTGGCACTGGTTTCTGGAGGGGCTGCGGAGCGACATCTACGACACCCAAGGCGGCACAACGCGCGAGGCCATACACTGCGGCGTAATGGCGGGCACCATCGGCATCATCGTCGAGAACTTCGCCGGCATAAACCTGTTCCGCGACCGCATCGTCATGAATCCCGACCTGCCGCGTCAATGGAACAGTCTCGCGTTTTCGCTCTGCCACCGCTCGAATATCTTTTCCTTCGAGGTGTTGCCTGAACGCATCCGCGTACGCCGAGAGGTGCCGGACTCCGAACCCAACGCCGAAGCGCTGACGCTGCAGGTAGGGGAGCACCTCTACAGCCCGGGAGCCGAGCCGATCGAGATTCCGTACCGACAGCAAAGCGCGCGCATGCCGATTTGACCCCGAAGCAGGTCACTCGGCCGGATCGAAAACCTCCGGTACGTACGGGGCCACCATCTCGGCAAGGCGCTTTAAGAACGGCTCGTCTTCCGGGCCGAACGGATCCTGCGTATGGCTGTCGATATCTATCTGCGCGACGTAGCGGCCGTTGAGAAACACCGGCACCACGATCTCGGCTTTGGTGGCGACGCTGCAGCTAAGGTAGTTCTCGGCCGCGCTTACATCCGGGACAATGAAGGTGTCCTCGGTCTCGGCCGACTGCCCGCAAATGCCGCGGCCGTACGGAATGCGCACATGCTCGGTTGGGTCGCCGGCGAACGGGCCGAGCGCGAGCATGCGCTGCTCGGGAACCGCGAAATAGAAGCCCACCCAGTCGTAATGCGGCACCTCGGCCTGGAGAAGCTCGCAGATCAGGCGTAACGCGGCCCCCGGAGGATGTGCGGGCGGCAGCAAGGCCGCCGCGCGCTGCTCGAGATTCGCGAAATTAACGGTTGAACGTTGCTCCGCCATGGCTATCCGTCTGCCTTTTTGGCGAAATGGTTGAACTCCATCGCGTAAGTGCCTCGCCCCTGGGTGACGCTTCGCAGCGCGGTGGAGTAGCCGAACATCTTGGCAAGCGGTGCTTCGGCGCGGATATGCTCGGCGTTGGCGCGCGACTCAACCTCGTGCACCACGCCGCTTCTCATCGTGAGCCCCTGTATGACGTCGCCCATGAACTCCTTCGGCGTAATCACGTCTACGCGCATGATCGGCTCGAGCAGTACCGGGTCGGCGTCGCGGCAGGCGTTGTCGAAGCCTTGCGATCCGGCGGCCTCAAACGCAAACTCGGTAGCGGTGTTCTGGTCGTACTTTGCGTCTACGAGGGTGACGCCCACGTCGTAGGCCGGGTAGCCCTGTACGATGCCGGAGGTAAAGGCCGCCTCAACGCCGCGCTGCACCGCGTCGATGAAGTTTTGCGGCAGAACGTTCGGTTTCACCTCGCAGGTGAAACTCGTGCCGCTGCCGCGCGAGAGCGGCTCAACCTTCAGGCTGATATCGGCCTCATTTTCCTTGCCCGCAAGCATGCGGTGGAAGGTCTCGCGGTGCGTGACGGTTTTGGTGATCGATTCGCGGTAGGTCACCTGCGGGTTGCCGACGTGCGCTCCAACCTTGAAGTCCTCGGTGATGCGCGTGACCAGCACCTCGAGGTGCAGCTCTCCCATCCCTGAGATAATGAGCTCGCCGGTGTCGGTGTCTTCCTTGGCAATGAAGGTTGGGTCTTCCTGCGCGAGCGTCTCGAGCACCTGCTTGAGCTTGTCGCGCTCCGAGAGCGTGCGCGGTTCTATGGCAACCGAGATCACCGGCTCCGGGAAATGCATGCGCTCGAGCAGCACCGGGTAGTTCTCGGCGCCGATGGTGTCTCCGGTTTGGGCGAGCTTGAACCCCACGAACACCGCGATATCTCCGGCCTTCACGCGGTCGAGCTGCTCGGTGCGGTTGGCGTGCATACGAAGGAGTCGGTGAACGCGTTCGCGTTTGCGCTTATTGATGTTGTATACCGCGGTGCCGGCCTTGAGCTCGCCGGAGTACATACGCACAAAGCTGAGCGAGCCCGCCTCGCGGTCGCTTTGAATCTTGAACACGAGCCCGAGCGGCTGCCCCGCTTCGCTGCGCTCAACCTCTATTTCGTCTTCTTTTTTGGCGTGCACTCCGTGAATCGGCGGCAGCTCCTCCGGCGCCGGGAGGAAATCGAGCACCGCATCGAGCAGCGGCTGCACGCCGATGTTTCGCAGGCTTGCGCCCACCAGGGTGGGGACCAGCTCCTGCGAGACGGTGCATTTGCGGATCACCGCCTTGAGCTTATCGGTGGGAATATCGGCGCCCTCGAGGTAGAGCTCGGTGACCTCGTCTGAGAAGGCGCTCACGGTGTCGACGAGTTTCTCGCGGTACTCCGCGGCGAGCGCACGCATCTGTTCGTCGGCGATCTCGGAGCGCATGATCTCGAATCCGTAGCGTTCGCTGCTCCAGTGCAGCTCCTCCATCGTCAGGAGATCTATCGTGCCGTTGAACTCGTTTTCGCGCCCGATCGGAAGCGATAGTACCAGCGGCGTTGCATGCAACTTGTTCTGCATTTCGT
>PUOW01000363.1 GCA_003552185.1 Spirochaetaceae bacterium | reverse complement strand
GCCTCGCCTGAACTATTGCCGCCGTGTGCGGCGCCCTCGAGCGCCGGCGTCGCGCTCTCGACCTGCTGCCGAACACGTTCGCCCCGGGGAGCCCGACCTTCTTTCGCCGCACGCCGCGCCTCGGCGCGGCGCTTCCATCCGAGCAATGCCGGAGACGCCACAAACACCGAGGAATACGTACCGACGACCACGCCCACCATCAAGTTGAGCGCGAAGTCTTGAATTGCGCCTGTCGCGAAAATGAAGATCGCGGTAACCGCAAGCAGTGTGGTAACCGAGGTGATCACGGTTCGGCTCATGCTCCGGCTGATACTGGTGTTGATAATCTGCTCGTAACTCGCGTCACGCATAAGAGTGGTGTTCTCACGAACACGATCGAAGATCACGATGGTGTCGTTCAGCGAGTACCCGATGATCGTGAGCACCGCCGCGATTGTGGCGGTTTGAACCTCGATCTGCAGAGTGCCGATGAACACCAACATAAACGCCACGTCATGCACAAGCGCCGAGATTGCCGATACCGCGTAGTCGAGTCGAAACCGCAACCAGATATACCCGAGGATCAACACAACCGCAAAGAACACCACGAACCCGGCTTGGCCCGCAAGATCCTCGGTAAAGCGAGCCCCTACGTACGACCGCTCGAGCTCCTCGACCGATCCGTCGCCGAACTCGGCCTCGAGCAACCCGATAACGCGCCCGGCCATGACCTCAGAGAAATCCTCGATCTCGCCTCGATCGCGCACCCGCACCGAGAACTGGTTTTCGTCCGCCGGCCCCACGGACTGCACCTGCAGACCTTCCTGCTCGATCTCGGACAGCGCCGAGCGCACCGCTGCGGTATCAACCTCAGCGGCAACGCCTGAAATCTCAACGCGTTGATCGAGACCTGCTTGAAAATCAATGCCGAGGTTGAACCCGCCCTGCGCCACGGTGGCGGCTACTCCGCCTAGGATCAGCACCGCCGAGATCCCCAAGGCAATGAATCGATATTTCGTAAACTCAAAGATGCGCTTCATCAAAGCCCCCAGCCAATACTCAGCTTACGCCGCCCAAGCGCCTCAGCCGCAAAATCGAATATCAAACGCGAAACGAACAGCGCAGTGAACATCGAGCACACGATACCGACCGCGAGCGTGACCGCGAAACCCTGTACCGGGCCGGTCCCGAGCTGCGAAAGGAAGATCGCGGCGATAAAGGTGGTGATGTTTGCGTCCATGATCGCCCAGAACGCCTTGTTGAACCCGGCCGTTACCGCGGCTTGCGAACTCTTGCCGAGTCGATACTCTTCCTTGATGCGTTCAAAAATAATGACGTTGGCGTCCACCGCCATACCGACCGTGAGAATGATACCGGCAATACTCGTTAAGGTAAGCGTTAGGTTAAACACCGATAAGATCGAGACGATGAAAAACAAGTTCAACAGCAACACCAGATCGGCAATAAGACCCGCACCTTTGTAATAGGCCGGCATAAACAGGATCACGAGCGCCATACCGACCGCGATTGCGTACAAGCCGGCGCGGATCGTCTCGGCTCCGAGCGACGCGCCGATACTTTGCTGATTCAGCACCACCAAGTCTACCGGCAAGGCTGCGGTGCGCAGCACCGTTGCGATATCGCGAGCCTCTTCCTGCGAGAACCCGCTCATGCGCACCTGCCCGGTTGGGATTTCTTCTTGGATCGTGGCGTACGCGCGAACCTCGCCGTCCATAACGATCGCCATGCTGCTGCCGACGTTGTCGCGCGTGAGGCGCGCAAAAGCGTCGGCTCCGGCTCGGTCGAGCATGAAGTTTACAACCGGTTGATTTGTGAGCTGATCGCGGCCCACCTGCGCTTCGGTGAGGTGCTGCCCCGGTAGCCCGTCTTCCGATACATCTTCCTTGATCGCGATGTAACGAACCACACGATCGATATTGTACTCGTCTTGGGTAACGTAGGCACTCACCTTTGTACCTGCCGGCACAAAATCGGGCACGCCGTCGGTTTCGGGATCCCAGTCGGGGTTGTCGCGTTGATACTCGATCAACTGCTCGGTGACTTCATCGTCGACGATATGAAAGTTCAAACTACCGCGCCCGCGCAGGAACGCGTTTACGCGCTCGGGGTCGTCGTCGCCGGGCAGCTCAATCGAGATACGGGTTTGATCTTGTTTGCGAATCGAGGGCTCGGTGACACCGAACTGATCGATTCGGCTCGAGAGAATGCCGATCGCGAGATCTACCGCTTCCGAGAGCTGTTCCTGGCTCGGTTGCTCACCCAGCCGTTCGGCAAGACTTTCGGCATCGGCCTCGAGCGTGACGCTCAAGCCGCCCGAGAGATCGAGCCCCAGCTGCACGATACGAGAGCGCATCTCCTTCAGCCGTTCGATACGCTCGCGATGGTGTCGCTCGATCGTCTGAAACGCTTCCCGCTCACTCCGAAAACCGAGCAGGACATCGCGCGCCGTCCAGACCTCGGGGGTATCGCGGTCGGCGAGACGGTAGTTCTCGCGAGCGTAGTCCTTGATATAGGAGTATTCCTCGGGCACTTCGGCGTCTCGATCTTCCTCGGCAAGCCTCGAGAGCTCAAGCAGTGCTTCGCGCGCCTGCGACTGAGCATACTCACGCAGCTCGTACCGCGACCCGGCGGCGAGCTCGATATCCTCGTCCGGGACGAAGAAGTACCAGTTCACCGTTGGATACAGAAACACGCCGCTGACCGCAATCAGGGCGATTATGATTAGAAAGCGTAGTCTTTTGCTCATTGTTTACCCCGGCGCCGACGCCGAAAGTGCGCCTACTCCGCGGCGCGCTCACCGTCGGCAGAACCCTCGTTATCGTCGGAGTCGTCGTCGTCGAGCTCGAGCTCGGCTGCAGCTTTGCCCTTCTTGCCGCCGCCCTTGCCCTTAGCGAGCACCGAAGAGATTGCCGAGCGAGAGAGCTCGAGCCGTGTATCGGTGTCTACCTTCACCACGACGGTCTCGTCTTTCAGATTTTGTATGACGCCCCGGATTCCTCCGATCGTCACAACTTTGTCACCCTTCTGTAGCGCCGCGAGCATAGCCTTGGTCTCTTTTTGGCGCTTGTTTTGCGGGCGGATAATCAAAAAATAGAAAATGAGGAACACCAGCCCGAATGTAACCAGGGTTGGTGCCATTGAGGCCGGTCCACCTGCGGCTCCAGCCTGGAGCAGCGGGAGGCTGTTCATTAGCGTTATCATCGCACAACTTCCTTCGTGTCAGGATTTCAGCTACGGTATCATGCACGCCGAGCGCTGGTCAACCAAATGAAGGGGTGACCTATGGGCGCTACACGGCTATCGTCTTGCTAACTTCACGCGCTTCGTCTACTCCAAACAGGCGCTTGAAGGACTCCACACCCGTGATCTCGCTACCGGTTTGGGCACGGTAGTACTCCATGAACTGCTCGAGCTCGAACTCCGACCCGGCATACAGCGCAGACGCAAAAGCCGACCGGTAGAGACCGCGCTCCGCGAGTTCCATAGTTCCAAGTTTACCATACTTCCGTTTCGCCTTGCCGTCCACGATCGCGACATTTCCATGAAACCCGATCGTGAAAACGAAATCATCTCGCTTCACGGTACTATCCTCGCATAGAACAGAAAAAAGGGGAAGCCGATCCCGACTTCCCCGTTGACCGTTACGCGTAGGTGTTGGTCGGCGGACGACTACATCATGCCGCCCATGCCTCCCATACCGCCCATGCCTCCCATACCGGCACCGGCGCCGCCGCCTTGATCCTCGTCTTCGGGAAGATCGGTAACGGCGCACTCGGTCGTAAGCATGAGGCTCGCGATCGAAGCGGCGTTCTGGAGAGCCGAACGCGTGACCATCGCCGGGTCGATGATACCGGCCTTCACCAAGGTGGTCCACTCCATCTTCGCGGCATCGAAACCGACGCCCTTCTTCTCGTGCTTGGCGCGGTCTGCGATGATTGCCCCGTCGACGCCCGCGTTGATCGCGATCTGGCGGATCGGCTCCTCGAGCGCGCGCATCACGATGCGGTACCCGGCCTTACCTTCCTCGCTCATCTCCGAGACGTCTACCTTTTCGAGCACCTCAACGGCTTGGATCAAGCAGATGCCGCCTCCAGGAATAATGCCTTCGGCGATCGCGGCGCGCGTTGCCGAAAGGGCGTCCTCGACGCGATGCTTTTTCTCTTTCAGCTCGGTCTCGGTGGCCGCACCGACGTTGATGACCGCAACACCGCCTGCGAGCTTCGCGAGCCGTTCTTGCAGCTTCTCGCGGTCGTAATCGGAAGTGGTTTCCTCGATCTGAGCCTTGATCTGCCCGATGCGATCCTTGATGTCCTGCTGCTTGCCGGCGCCGTTAATGATGGTCGTGTTCTCTTTGTCGACCTTCACCGACTGCGCGCTACCGAGCTGTCCAATCTCGGTGCTCTCGAGCTTCAAGCCGAGCTCTTCCGAGATGACCTGCCCACCGGTAAGAATCGCGATGTCCTCAAGCATTGCCTTGCGGCGGTCGCCGAAGCCCGGCGCCTTTACGGCACACGCGGTCAACGCACCGCGAATGGTGTTGACCACCAACGTCGCGAGCGCCTCGCCCTCGATGTCCTCGGCGATAATCAAGATCGGCTTGGAGTTCTGGGCAACCTTCTCGAGAATCGGGAGGAGATCCTTCATGCTCGAGATCTTCTTATCAAAGATCAAGATGTAGGGATTCTCGAGCACGGTGGTCATGGTGTCGCGGTTCGTCGCGAAGTACGGCGACACATAGCCACGGTCAAACTGCATACCTTCGACGAAGTCGGTGGTGCTCTCGATGGTCTTGGACTCCTCGACCGTGATGACACCGTCTTTGCCGACCTTTTCCATTGCTGCGGCGATCTCGTTACCGATCTCGTGATCGTTGTTGGCCGAGATCGAAGCAACCTGGGCGATCTCTTCCTTGTCTTTGATCACCTTCGACTGCTTGGCGATCTCCTCGACCGCAACCGCGACCGCACGATCGATGCCGATCTTCAGACCCATCGGATTGAGGCCCGCCGCAACAGCCTTGAGCCCCTCTTTGATCATGCTGTAGGCCAGCACCGTAGCGGTGGTGGTTCCGTCACCGGCTACATCGTTGGTCTTGGTAGCAACTTCTTTCAGAAGCTGCGCGCCCATATTTTCGTACGGGTCTTCGAGCTCGATCTCTTTAGCGACCGAGACTCCGTCCTTTGTGACGGTCGGAGCGCCGAACTTCTTGTCGAGCAGTACGTTGCGGCCCTTCGGGCCGAGCGTCACGCGAACCGCCCGCGAGATCTGTTCGACACCGCTCAACAGTGCTCGTCGTGCGTTCTCATCGAACTTCAGTTGTTTCGCCATTTCGACTCCCTCTTTCCTTCAGATATAGTAATTGAATGTGAGTTCCCAAAAAGGTATACGGTTTGCCCGATTCACCGGTAAGATACAAAGGAATAACGGGTTCATCAAGACAAATTTTGCGTTTTTGCGATTGAGCCCGGGATAAACGCGAATAAATGCACCGATGATCGTTCAACTGTTCCCCGTTCTATGCTAAAAGTGAGCCCATATGTTATCAAGTCGGTCTAATCAGCTCAGCATGCTGCTCGTGATCCCCCCTGCAGCCGGCACGCGTCAAGCGCCGCTCATAGAGGCGGCGGGCGAGATTGTGCGAGACTGTGCTTTTCTTGAGAACAAGCCGATCACCTGGAGTTTCAGCGCGGTCGCGGTCGCCGAGCAAACGCCGGGAGTCCGAACGGAACTCGCAGCGCTCCTTGATACGCGCCGAAGAAAGGCCGGAGACGAGATCGCCCCGATCGGATACGCCGGGGCGTCCAACGAGCACCTCACGTTACGAGAGTTGAAGCTCGAGCTCGACTGGGCCGTTCTGAACCCCTGGGACAGCGGGTTGGATTCGGTTTTTGACGGCGAGAAGAGACTGTACCTGCCGGCCGGGGTCGATCTCGACCGCGCCGAGGCGAGGCGCCTCTACAGCGAGGCCGCCGAGGTCTGGATCGCCGGTTATACTCCCGGTTTATCGCGAGCCCCGGGGCGCTTGTACTGTAATCAGCGTGGCACCTCGTACGCGCTGCCGCTCGCGTACCTCGACACCGCTCGCCGCGCGCGCATCGTGGGACGGCGCCAGGATCCGGGCCGAGAGCTGTTCAAACACCTAAAACGAATCCTCCGACGCGAACCCTACGTGGCGGGCGCTTTCGTCCTCACCGACGACGAGCAGCTCGAGATACTGCGCTCGTTTCTCGGCCGGCTCGACACCCCCGGCGGGCGACGCGCGGTTGCGACCGTAACGGCGCTCCAGACGTTTTCCGAGTATCGCGTAAACGGCCGGCGGCCGTCGCATCGTTTCGTGGAGCCGCTGCGTGGTCCCGAGTTCTTGGCCCGCACGCTCGCGGCCGCCGAAAGACGCGCGACCGGGTCCGAGTCTGCGGAGCAAAGCCGTGCCTTGCTGCGGCTGCTTGGGGGCGCAGGGCCAACCCCCAGCACCGACTCGAGCTCAGCCTCGGAGCGCGACCGGTCGCTTACGGTTGTTGCGAGTATGGTGGGCCACGCCGCGATCAGCGAGTCGAACTGTAGCGCCGAGTTCGTGAACGGCAGGCTTGCAGCGCTCACGCATCGCGGAGTGTCTCTGCTTGGGCCGAACCCATTCGAGCTTTCTCTCACCATCAACGGACGCACGCGCGAATTACAGACCGAAAGTGCGGTTTCGTTCGAGCTCGACAACGCTCGAGGAGTGCGCAGCAGTTTCGTTCTCGAGGATCAGGCACTCGGGCCCGAGGGGCTGCGTGCATGGGTGGACAGCTTCTTTTTGGAGGGTGCCCCGCACCTCGTGCTCGAGCTCGGGATCGACTGGCCTCGTGGCCTACCGCGAGAAACGCTGTCGCTTGAAGGGTCGCGCCTCGTGACGCTCACCCTTGCCGAGCTCGGGACCGACGACGCGCTCGGAATCACCACCTACTATCCCGACGGCAGCGGATCACGTGCTACCTTGCACGGCGGCGATGAAGCGCGGGAAACTACGGTCTGTAGTTGGAGCACCCTGTTTCGCCGCGGAGGCCGCAGCCTCACGATCACGCACCTCGACCCCGTCTCGAAGCCGATCGTCTGCACGCGGCTTGATGTTGTAGCGGAGGGCCCGCGCGCGGCGGAGAGTCGCACCGCCGTTCGGTTGACGCTCGGCCCGGACTACCGCGAGATCGGCGGCGCGGAACTCGCCGGACGGCGCGAGCGGCGAACGGTTCTTCTGAGCCCCTCGGCGATCGACGCCGCCGGGATCGAGCAGTTCACTCGGTCGGCTGAGCCGTTCCTCTCCCGCTACGGCGTAATGCCTCGCTGAGTCGAACGCCGACCGCGGGGCCCACGCCGGAGCCGGTCCGCGCCGATCGGCCCCGACCGCAGGGCCCAACGGCGCGCTACAACACGATCTCGCCGCTGAGCCGTCGGATTCGGCCGCCGCGGTTGGTTCGGAGGACGAGCGCGCCGTCGTGATCGACGCGTTCGAGGATGCCGCGGCGCGAGGTCCCGTCGTGCTCCCGAAACTCAACCATACGCCCGCGCCGGTAGAGCCGCCGGTTGATCGCGGCCACGAGCGCGTCCTGCGACGGGCCGTGCGGCCCGGTGTGATCGTGGAGCGCCTCGAGGATGCGCGCGAGCAGCGCGTAACGAGCAACCGGGCGACCTAACAGCGCTCGAAGCGCGACCGCACGCGCTGCGATCTCGTGCGGGAAGCGCCTCTGATTGCAGTTCACGCCGATTCCGACGAGAAACGCCCCGTCACGATACCGGCACAGAATCCCTCCGAGCTTGCGATCGTGTAGGTAGAGATCGTTCGGCCATTTCAGCCGTACCGAAAGGCCGTACGCCGCGTCGATCGCCTCGGCGGCCGCCAGGCCGGCGGTTAACGGAAGCGTCGCGATTCCGTGCGACGCCGGCCCTATCCCGGGCATATGCGCCGCGCGCAGCAGCACCGTGAACAGTAACGAGCTCCCCGGCGGCGCGACCCAGGAGCGGTCTGCCCCGCGTCCGCGCCCGGCGCTCTGATACTCGCTTACCACGGTGGTACCGTGCGGATCCCCTGCCGCCAGCCGCTCGGCGGCACGCTCCATCGTGGAGTCGGTTATTCGCAGGTGATATAGCGGCGCGCCGCGTAGGCCGGTAATCCCGGCGCGCGCCAATCCGGCCGGCAACAGCCTCACGACAGCTGCTCGTACACAACTCGCTCGCTTTCAAGCTCCAGACGAAACCGCACTCGCTTGAGGGGTTCTTCAACCCGAAACACCACGTTCGCGATCTCGATCGTAACGCCCGGATATACCGGCCCCTCGACCGTTATAGTCGCCTCACGGTCGCACACGAGCTCGCTGTTGAGCGACTGCGCCTGCTCGTCAAGCTGTTCGAGCAGACCGACCACGTGCGCTCTGCGGCGTTCTCGCTTCGCGGTGCGCGATATCTCGAGCCGTCGGTCGAGCTCCTGGAGTGTTTCATGGAGCTGCTCGCGCCGCTCGAGCAGCTTCGCCATACGCCGCTCGGCGACGAAGCTCACGCCGCAGGCAACGCGCGCAGGTGCGAAGGCGTCGTTGCCGAGTTGCGCGCAGTGCAGTGATCCGCCGATGCGCAGCTCGCTTCCCACGATTCGCCCCCGCTTGCCGGTGGTGATCGAATCCAACGTATATACGCGCGACTTGAGAATACCGCGGGAGACCTTAACCCCCTGCTTGCACTCCAACGTCGAGTTTTCGATGAACTTCGCGGAAACATCGCCCAGCACGCGCACCAAGCCTCGCCGACGCCCGATGATCCCGCCGCGCGCGCTCAACGAGCCGCGACAAAACACCTCGTACGCGTCGAGTGTCCCGTGGCACTCGAGACTCCCACCGGTCCAGACGCGAAAGCGGTCCTTAACCAGCCCGGTTATCACGACATTTCCGGGAAAGTTGATATGCCCGGTGGTGTAGTCGACATCTCCGGCGATCTCGAGCGTCTCCTCCACCCAAAACGCGTCGCCCTTGCTCACGAACCGCCCGCTGCACGCCGCCAGCACACGGCCGTTTTCCGTAACGGTGTTGTCGCCGGGGCGTAGCTCCGGCGGCTCGGGTGAGTCGCGGAGCACCATCTCGCCGCTCACGGTTTGGCCGTCTTCGCCCGGAACGAACGGTCGTGTGTACGCAAGCTCTTCGCCGCGCTTTACCACGATAAACGGCGAGCGCGAGCGGTAGTCGAGTCTGCGGTTCTCGTCGGCTTCCTCCGACGCCCCGGCGTCGTGTTCGTACCCGGTCGTGATCTGAGGATAGCTTTCGGCGCTCTTGCTGAGTTTCGGCTGCAGCACCAGTTGCTCCGGCTTGTCGGCAACCGGCGGGCGTCCGCGCGCTATCGTACGGTTCTCGACCACCCGACCCTCAAGACACTCGGCTATCGCTTGATCGATTGCGGCCTGATCGATACCGTGACGAACACCGGCCGCCGAGAGCACCTGCTCGACGTAGTCGTGGGTTAACGGACGTCCCTGCCGAACCGCGGGACGCATCGTTATCGAGGCGAGCATTCCGTCGGACGAAATCGTGACCTCTGCGCGCGCATCGCTGCCTTTCTTCCCCACCCGCCCGAGTCGGGATCCGGTATCGCGTTGCGAGCCGGCAGCGTGGTCACCACGAGAGCGCTCGGTTGCCATACTCATAATTATGGAGGGTTCGAGCCGCTTGATCAAATCCCGATCAGCACGTAAGTTTATACGTGACCCACGAATAACTATACACGAGTCGGAGCACCACCGTGAAGGAACGATCACAGCGGCTAAAGGCCGTCAAAAAGATCATTCGTGAGAATCGCGTCACGAGCCAAGAGGAGTTACTCGGGATACTCCGGCATCACGGGTATCGCGTTACCCAGGCGACACTTTCGCGCGACCTAAAGGTACTCAAGGTGGCGAAGGTATCGCGCGGCTCCGACGGGTATTACTACGCGCTGCCGAGTGAGGAGGAGCGCAAGGAGTCGGAGCGGAACTACATCTACGACTTCGTGCGCGGCTATGTCTCGATCAAGTTTTCGCAGAACATCGGGGTGATCCGAACGCTCAACGGCCACGCCGACAGCGTGGCGATCGCGCTCGACAACCTCATCGGCGACGCCGTGCTCGGCACAATCGCGGGAGACGATACCGTGATCGCGGTGCTCGAGCAAGATACGCAACAGGAGGAGTTCATGCGGCTGCTCCGAGAAAAAATCCCCGAGATCGAGGAGTGACCTAATGAAAGCAGCTGTCTTGGGTGCGACCGGCTACGCCGGTGTCGTTCTTCTTCGCATTCTCGCTCAACACCCCGAGATTGAAGCCGTTCTTCCGGTATCGCGCTCGGCGGCCGGCACACCCTTGTCGGAGCTCGACCCCGGCATGCCGCGGGCGTTGTTTTCGAAAACACGCGCGGTGGATAACCGCTGTATCGGCTACGACGAAGCGGCCGCAGAGAATCCCGATGTAGTGTTTGCAGCGCTCCCTCCGCTCGCCTCCGCAGCACAGTGCGATCCGTTTTATGATACGGCGGTCGTGATTGATCTCTCGGCCGATTTCCGCATCCCGAACCCCGAGGTATTCGAGCGCGCCTACTCGGCCCCACTGCCGCGCGCCGCTCAAGCCGACCGAGCGGTCTACGGGCTCACCGAGCTCGCGCGTGATCAGCTACGAACGGCCTCGGTCATTGCGAACCCCGGCTGCTACCCTACCGCGGCCTTACTCCCGTTGGTGCCGGTTGCACAAGAGGGATTGATACAAAACACGGTTGTGATTAACGCGCTTTCGGGTATCTCGGGCGCTGGGAGGAAGGCCGAGACCAACCTGCTGTTCGTAGAGCGCAGCGAGAACGCCGGAGCGTACAAACCCGGGCGAACGCATCGACACTGGGCCGAGATTCAGTACCATCTTGAACGCCTCGCTGCGCGGCTACCGGCGCTGTTCACACCGCATTTGGTCCCGATGAAACAGGGTCTGGCGGTGACTACCGTGGCGCAGCTCGCCGATGATCTCGGAGAACACGACCACGCGGCGGTCCAAGACTGTCTCGCCGACCGCTATTCCGATGCGCGGTTCATCCGGCTCAGCCGAGACCGCATCCCGGAGACACGGCAGGTCCGCGGGTCAAACCGCTGCGATATCGGGTGGCGGATAGAGGGCCGTTACCTGTATCTTTTTTCGGTGATAGACAACCTCTGGAAGGGCGCCGCGGGTCAAGCGGTACAGAACATGAATGTTCGGTTCGGGTTTACCGAGGATCTCGGCCTACCCGACACCGGTGAGTTGTAAGG
>PUOW01000430.1 GCA_003552185.1 Spirochaetaceae bacterium | reverse complement strand
TTTCCGCCGCGCAAGAGCTACCGCGACGGCGTTTCGGTGATTACGGTGGAGGCCGAGCGCCCCTACCCGCAGGCGAAGAGCCTCAGCATGCTCACGAGCACCGTGGCGTTCCGCCGCGCGCGCTCGGCCGGCGCGTACGACGCACTGCTGCAGGACCGTCACGGCCGGCTCACCGAGGGCACGCGCACCAATCTGTTCTACACCGACGGCGCCACGCTGTTTACCCCGCCTGCCGAGCAGGTGTTAAGCGGGGTAACGCGCGCCACCGTGATTGAGGCGGCCGAGGCCGCAGGCTACCCGGTGCAGGAGCGCCCGCTCGCGGCCGCCCCCGAGGAGCTCGCGGCGTACCGGGGCTTCTTCTTAACGAGCAGTTCGAGCAAGGTGATTCCGATAGGCCGCATCGACGAGCTCGTGCTCGAAGTGCCCCCGGTGGTGCATGAGGTGGCTCGCGTATACGACGCCTACCTCAAGGAGTACCGCCGCAGGCTCGAATCCGGCCGGCACTGAGTGCACAAGCGAGGCACAAAAAAGGCCGGCCGCTGCGCAAGTTGCACAGCAGGCCGGCCCGATTAGCCTTAGCGTTTATCCGTACGGATACTACTCTTTGGCTTCCGGCGAGCTCATGTAGTCGGCCTTCTCCTTGGCAAGGATACCGCCGAGCGCGAGCAGCGCGATCAAGTTCGGTGCGGCCATGAGTCCGTTGAGCGTATCGGCGATAGACCAGATCAGCTCGAGACCACCAACAGCACCAACAAACAGGAACACGAGGAACAGCACGCGGTACGGCATGCGCGATTTCTCGCCGAGCACGTACTCGAGGCTCTTCTCACCGTAGAACGACCAGGTCAGCATAGTGGTGTATGCAAAGATCGCGAGACCAAGCAGTACCACATAGCCGCCCGGGCCGGGCAGGCCGGTGTTAAACGCGTGCGAAGCAAGGCCCGCACCGGTTTCACCGGTTTCAATAGCGCCGGTCAACACGATCACGAGCGCGGTCATGGTACAAACCACGATGGTGTCGATGAAGACTTCCCAGATACCCCACATACCCTGGCGGAACGGAACGTTACGCGCCTGAGCGTGGACGATGGAAGCAGCACCGAGACCGGCCTCGTTCGAGAAGATACCGCGGGCAACACCCATCTGAATGGTGAACGCCACGGTAGAACCGGCGAAGCCGCCCACTGCCGAGATCGGGTTGAAGGCGTAGTAGAAGATCTCGCCCAACGCCGCCGGAATCGCCGGGATGTTCATCACGATGATGATGAGCGCGCCGATGATGTAAGCAACGGTCATGAACGGAACCAGCTTCTCGGCGGTGGCTGCGATTCGCTTAATACCACCGAGGATAACCAGACCAACCAGCACAACCGCGAGAACGCCGGTTACCGCCGGCGGAATGCTGAACGCGGTCTCGAGCGAGTCGGCCATGGTGTTGGCCTGTACCATGTTACCGATACCGAGCGCGGCGATCGCGGCGAAGATGGCGTACAGAACCGCGAGCCATTTCCAGCTCGAGCCCAAGCCCTTCTCGATGTAGTACATAACGCCGCCCTTGATGTTACCGTCAGGGTCTATCTCACGGTACTTAAGGCCGAGCGACGCCTCGCCGAACTTGGTGGCCATACCCACCAGCGCCGAGATCCACATCCAGAACACCGCACCGGGACCACCAAGCGCAATCGCGGTACTTACACCGGCAATGTTACCGACGCCGATGGTTGCGGCCATTGCGGAGCTGATAGCACCGAACGAGCTAATCGCGCCGTCGCCCTCCTTGTGCTTCTTACCGAAGTGGCGTCCGAAGCTCTGCCTCCACGACATGCCGGGGTGGGTAAACTGAAACCCACCAAGGCGGATCGTGAGATAGAGACCGGTACCGAGCAGAAGCACCAGGAACGGCGGGCCCCAAACAACGGAGTTAACCGCATCATTCACAGCAGTAATTGTGTCTACCACAATGTACCTCCCTAGGAATTGGTTTAATACCGGCTATAATAGACCTCCGGTTCGAACTTAGTCAATGAAAAACACTAAACTAACTGATTTCACCACGAGAGGATCAAACGCTATTTGCTGCTTAACGTTTGTTTCGTGCCCCGGGGCGCTGGTCTCGCAGCGCCCGAGCCTCGCCACACAGCCTCTTCGCCCGCCTCTTCGCGCGCCTCTTCGCACGCGCGGGCGGGCAGCGCGCGCCGGCGGGTTGACGCAACCGAAAACCGCCCCTATAGTAGTCGCGCAGAAATTATCTATTTTTTCGGCGTTGCGCTTTCAGCTTCGTCGGGGTCCGCCCCTCCTCGAGCTCAGCCGATAGGAGTATCTCATGCAACACACGGATAATCCGCCCAACAGGCGAAATAGGTCTCGGCGACGAGTGCTGGTTCCGTTCGCGCTGTTGTTGGGGTTCTGGTTGGTGCTGACGCCCGACCGCTCGGCGCCCTCGCTCGCAGTTGGGGCGGCGGTGGCCGCCGCCATAACGGCGTTCTGCCGCGATATCCTGTTCACGCAGGCCGAGCTTCCGCTGTACCATCCTCGCACCTGGCCGCGTTATCTCGCGCTGTTCGGCCGGCTGCTGCTCGAGATCGTGAAGGCCAATATCGAGGTCGCCGGCACCGTGCTCAACCCTCGGCTCCCGATTCGCCCTCAGTTTGTGAAGATCCCGCTCACCGCCGAGACCGAGTTCAACCGCACCGTGTACGCCAACTGCATCACGATCACGCCAGGCACTTTGGCGGTGGACCTCGGCAAGGATCACATGCTCGTACACGCGCTCACCGACGACGCCGCGCGGCAGGTTTCGGAGAACTTCATCGCGCCCAAGCTGCAGGCAATCGAGAACTCGGTCGGGAGCGCGCTATGATGTCTGTGGTATTTCTCGCCGCCACGATCGCGATCACCGCGATGCTGTTTCTGGTGTTGTACCGCGCCTATAGGGGGCCGAGCAACGCCGACCGAATGGTCGCGATCAACGCGATCTCCACCAAGGTAATCACACTGATAGCGCTGCTCGCGATTCTCACCGATCACCCCGCGTTCATCGATATCGCCTTGATCTACGCCATGATCGGGTTCATCGCGACGATCGCGCTCTCGAAGTACATCGAGCGGGGGAAACTCGGATGACCGCCTCCACGACCGAACTCATACGCTCCGCGCTCGTGATCGCGCTGCTCGCCGGCGGGGTGTTCTTTTTCTTCGTCGGCACCGTCGGCTTGCTGCGGCTGCCGGATGTCTTCAGCCGCATGCACGCAACCGCAAAGTCCGACACGCTCGGCGCGGGCTTGGTGCTCGCGGCGCTCGCGGTGCAGTACGGCGTCGGGACCACCGCGCTCGAGCTGATCGTGGCGATGATCTTTGTCGCGGTCACCTCACCGGCGGCCAATCACATCATGGCACGCGCGGCCTACAAAAGCACCGAACGCCGCGCGGAGGGGGAAACGCCTGATGCAGATACTTAATCTCGTGTTGATTCTGTTTCTGATCGCGTGCGCGCTCACCGTCGCGCGCTGCCGCGACCTCGTGGCCGCGGTGGTGGTGTTCGCGGCCTACAGCTCGGTGATGGTGGTGTTGTGGCTGTTGCTGCGTGCGCCCGATGTAGCGATCACCGAGGCCGCGATCGGGGCGGGCATCAACACCGTGATGTTCCTCGCGGTGATCAGCCGCACCGGGTATCGGAGCCGCTCATGAAAACGCCAACGAAACCGCTCAAGAAGCCCACGGGTCGAAAACTTGTGCTCGGAGTGCTGCTCGGAGCGTTGTTCGCGATCTTGGTGTTTGGGGTGCTTCAGATGCCGCGCGCCGGCAACCGAAACAACCCGGCGTATGGCGAGATAACGCAGCGCTATCTGCGCCGCGCCGAGCAGGACACCAACGCGCCGAACGTCGTGAACAGCGTCATCACTGATTTTCGCGCGCTCGACACCCTTGGCGAGGCGGCGGTGTTGTTCACCGCTACCGCCGCGGTGAGCACCGTACTGAGCGCGCTGCGGATTCGCAAGCGTTGATGCCGGGAGGTCGGAATGGATGATGTGGTGGTTCGAACCGTGGCGCGCGTCGTGATCCCGTTCGCGCTGTTGTACGGCTGTTACGTGGTGTTTCACGGGCACCTCTCTCCCGGCGGCGGGTTCCCGGGCGGCGCGGTGCTTGGGTCGGCGGTGGTGCTCTACACGCTGGTATACGGCCTGCGGCGCGGTGCGAGCAAGGTCACGCATCGCATCTCGGCGCGCCTTGAAAGCGGCACGCTCCTCACTTACGTAGGGGTCGGGCTGCTGGGAATCATCGCAGGCGGTACCTTCTTGACCAATCTTGCGGCCGGTTTCCCGGCCGGTAGAC
Organism: Spirochaetaceae bacterium; assembly: GCA_003552185.1. Classification (GTDB taxonomy): domain Bacteria; phylum Spirochaetota; class Spirochaetia; order DSM-27196; family SLAA01; genus B1Sed10-166. The sequence goes on along the minus strand of PUOW01000430.1, from coordinate 7,219 downwards.
CGGGAAGCATTGTCTCGGCCGGCATGATCCCGGTGATCAGCGTGATCATCGGGCTCAAGGTGGGAAGCACCTTGGTCACCCTGTTTCACACCATGCTCGGCGACGACTCGGAGGGCTCGTGACCGCGGCATTACTCCTTGAGCAGATAAACTACATCGGTGCGGCGGCCTTGTTCGTGATCGGGCTCTACATGGTGCTGGTGTATCCCAATCTTGTGAAAAAGATCATCGGGATCAACATCATGGAGACCGCGGTGTTTCTGTTTTTCGTGACGGTCGGCTTCGTGCACGACGCGCGCGCGCCGATCATCTCGTTCGGCGAGCCGGCGTTGGTTTACGTCAATCCGCTCCCGTCGGCCTTGATCCTCACCGGCATCGTGGTTGCGGTCAGCATCACGGTGTTTGCGCTGAGCCTCGTGATCGGGGTGTACGGTGCCTACGGCACAATAGAGCTCGACGAGATCCTCGAAATCCGGGAGCGAGAGCAGCATGAGTAACACGCACCTTCCGATCACGATCACGCTTTTAACACTCGTTGTGGGGCTCGTGGTTCCGCTGCTCGGCGGGCGCCGGTTGCGCCTTATCCACATCGTGGTGTTTATCACCGGCTGCGCGGCAACCTTGCTCGCGCTGATATCGCTCACCGAGGTGCTGCACCACGGCGCGTTCGTGTACCGTTTCGGCGGCTGGGCGCAGTCGGTCGGGGTGGAGTTCACCGTTACGCCGCTGAGTGCCGGCATGGCGCTGCTCGTGATGCTACTCTCAACCGTTACCTTGGTCTACGCATTTACCGATATCCCGACCGTGGTTGAGCGGCGCGTGATCCCGGGCTACTACGCGCTCGTGATGCTGATGGTCTGCGGCATGCTCGGGATGGTGTACACCAACGACCTGTTCAATCTGTACGTGTTTATGGAGATCCTCTCGATCTCGTCCTGTGCGATCGTGACGATCACGCGCAAACCCGAGAACCTGTACGCCGGGCTGAAGTACCTCATCATCGGCACGATCGGCTCGATCACGATCTTCCTCGGGATGGCGCTGCTCTACATGGCGAGCGGCACGCTCAACATCACCGCGAACGGCGAGCTCTTTGCCCGTGTCTGGCATCTCTACCCGGTGAACGCTCGCATGGCTGTGGGATTGATGCTCACCGGCTTCGCGATCAAGGCCGCGGTGTTCCCGATGCACACCTGGCTGCCCGACGCGCACTCGGTGGCGCCGGCGCCCTCGAGCGCGCTGTTGTCGGGCTTGGTGGTGAAGGTGTATATCGTGGGTGCGATCAAGGTGTTGTTCAACATCGTGGGCGTCGAGGTTCTAGAGCTCACCAACATCCCGACCGTGATCTCGTACGTCGCGATGGCCGGGATGCTGATGGGAAGTGCGTTCGCGATCGGGCAGCGAAAAGTGAAGCGCATCCTCGCCTACTCCACCGTCGCGCATATCGGCTACATCGTGCTCGGCATCTCGTTGCTGAACGAAACCGGCGTCTCGGCCGCGATGTTTCATATCGTGAGCCACTCCTTGATGAAGACCGCGCTGTTTCTGAGCGTAGGAGTGATCATACACCGGACGGGGCGTCAGTACGTGCACGAGTTCGCGGGTGTGGGCTATCGCATGCCGCTGACGATGACGGTGTTCTCGATCGCGGCGCTCGGGATGATCGGGATCCCGGGGATCAACGGCTTCATGAGCAAGTGGTACTTGATTATCGCGGCGGTAGAGGCCGGCAAGCCGATCGTGGTGCCGGTAATTCTCGTCAGCAGCTTCCTGAACGCGGTGTACTATCTCCCGATCGTGATCGCGGCGTTCATGCAGCGCTCACGGCAGACCGACCACATCATGCAGGGCGACCACCTACCGCCGACCATTACCGCACCGCTTGCAATCACCGGCGGTCTTTGCATCCTGTTCGGTCTCTTTCCGCAGTTGGTGATCGAGATTATGCAGACCGCTATGCCGGCGCTGCTGTAGCAGGGGAGACAGCGATGACACAAGACCACCGGGACAAACGCTACTACTTCGAGACCGACCACCAGATCACCGATTATTTGCTCAACGGTTCGGCCGATGCCGAGATGCTAGCCTCCGACCCGGCCTACGCGTATCAAAGCTCGGTGCGGTTTCGCCACGCGGTGGTCGGCGCGCTGCTCGTGCTGACACTGTTCGCGGTGCTGTTCGCAAGCGGCGACGCGGTGCGCCTGGTGCAGCTCGGCCCGCGCTTCGTCGCGCGCGCGGCCGCGGCGGTTCTGGCGTTCCCGCACTACCCGATCGCGATCACGATACTGCCGTTGCTCGGCGGGCCGCTCGCGGCGGAACTCGGCAAGCGCCGCTCGGAGCAGTCACGCGACACGCTGCTCCTCGTGACCTACGTGATAAGCCTCTTGATGATCGTGTCGATGGCGCCGCAGGTCTTCGCCGGCGCGGTCGAGACCTCGATTCCGGGTGTGCTTAGCTTCGGGCTCCATTTCCGCGTCGATATTCTCTCGTACATCATGGTGCTGACCTCGGGACTGTTGTGGTTTGTGGTCGGCATCTACGCGCGCGACTACATGATGACCGAGCACCACCGCGACCGCTTCGCGATGTTTCTCTCGATCACCTACGCGGGGGTACTCGGCACCGTAATGGCCGCAGACGTGCTCACGATGTTCTTGTTCTTTGAGCTGATGACCTTCGCCTCGTATTTGCTGGTGGCGCACAACGAAAGCTCAGACTCAATTGTCGCGGGTAGCAGCTACATCTATATGGGTGTGGTTGGCGGCCTCTCGGTGCTCGTCGGCATCGTGTTGATGCAGTTCTATACCGCCAAGCTCGATTTTGTCCTGCTCGCGCAGGAACTGCGCGAAGCCGGAGCGGTGCAGTACGTCATCGCAACGCTGTTTGTTCTCGGATTCGGCCTGAAAGCCGGTATGATGCCGCTTCACATCTGGTTACCGAAAGCACACCCGGTAGCACCCACGCCGGCGAGCGCGCTGTTGTCGGGGCTCATGATCAAGACCGGCACCTACGGCATCCTGCGCGTGATGACGAGCTTCTTCATGCCCGACTTTCGCTTCGCAGCAACGCGCGACGACGTGCTGTGGGCCATCTCTCACAACGAAGGCACCATCCTGATCTGGATCGGGATCGCTACGATGGCGATCGGCGTGGTGCTGGCGCTCCAGCAAGCGAGCATGAAGAAGATGCTCGCGTACCACAGCATCAGTCAGATGGGCTACATCATCATGGGCATCGGGGTGGCCTCGTATCTCGGTTACATCGGTGCGATGGGGTTCGCCGGCAGCGTGTATCACACCGTCAATCACGCACTGTTCAAGAGTCTGCTCTTTATGGTGGTGGGGGTGCTGTACCTCTCCACCGGCGAGACCAACATGTACCGCCTTGGCGGGCTCTGGAGACGCATGCCGTTCACGGCGCTGGTGTGTCTGGTGGCGGCGCTCGGCATCACCGGGATGCCGGGCTTCAACGGCTACGCGAGCAAAACGATCTTACACCACGCAATCGACGAAGCCTGGCAGTACGGCCACCACTCGTTTCGCACCGCCGAGACGCTGTTTACACTCGTGAGCGCCGGTACGGTTTGCTCGTTCATTAAGCTCTACTACTACGCCTTCATACGCAGCCCAAAGCACGGAGAGGTTCATGTCTCGGCCTCGCACCTTGGCGCGGGCTCGCTGCAGATTGCACTCGGAGTGCTCGCGGTGCTGATCGCCGCGGTCGGCGCGTTCCCGAGTTTTATGCTCGACACCTTCATCATCCCTGCCGCGCGCACCTTCAACTACGACCCGGTCTTCATAGATCGCTACCTCGTGGGGTTGCAGTTCTTCACCAGGCAAGACCTCTGGAACAGCACGGTCGCGTACCTCATTGGCACACTGCTTTTTGTCACCGGGGTTCGGTTCGGGCTGTTTCATCTTCACGCGCCGGCCTGGCTTACCTTCGAGAACGTACTGTACCGTCCGCTCTACCGTTCGATCCGGAAAACCGCGGATGCGCTGACCTACAACTACGAGCACAAGACCAACGCGGCCGACGTCTATATCTATGCCGCGGTTCTGGTGGCTGCGTTAGGGCTCTTGATGCTGGGCGTTCCGCGGTAATCTCTGTATAATGCGCCAATGGCACAACAACAGACGTTCGTAATCATCAAGCCCGGCGTACTTCAGCGCCGTCTGGTTGGGGAGGTCGTCGCGCGAATCGAGCGCAAGGGCCTGCGCATTGAAGCGATGAAGCTCATCACAATGAGCCGCGAACTGTGCGAACGGCAGTACGCCGAGCACAAAGGAAAGCCGTTTTACGACGGCCTGGTAGCGTTCATGAGCTCCGGTCCTTCGATGCCAATGGTGGTGAGCGGCGAAGAGGCTATCTCCACAATGCGCAAACTCGCCGGCGCCACCAACGCCGCAGACGCGGAGCCGGGCACCATTCGGGGAGACCTCGCGGGCGTAACACAGAAAAACATCGTGCATGCGTCGGACTCCCCGGAAAGCGCCGAGCGGGAGATCGCGCTGTTCTTCTCGCCCGAGGAGCTGAATCCCTGGTCCGACGGCAACCACGACTGGATCGTGTAGGCGCGCCGCGCGTGCGCACCCCCGCGTGAGCCCCCCCGCGTGCGCGCCGGCGGGCCGGCGGGTGTGCCCCGGCGCACGTGCGGCCCCACCGTGCGGGGCCCCGGCCGTGAAGCGGCGGTGGCGCGCCCGCCCGCAAGACTCGTGTCGGTGCCTACATCATCTTCATAGAGCCTTTTGCAAACGATAGATCGAGCGCCAGAACGATCGCGCCTTCGCGCTTGTCGAGATCTCCGGTAACTTCTTCAATCCGATGAGCGATGCGCGAAACATGCCGCTCCGGCACCACCGCAAGAATCGTCTTGCTCGCGTTCTTGCTTTCGTTCATGAATCCGATGAACTCGGCGAACAGCGGTACGTTTGAGATGTAGCGACTCATCCCGGTGCTCTCGAGGATCGTGGCGCCCTCGATACCGAAATCCAGAAACAGCTCAAGGATGTCGTACATGTACGACTCAACGTACACCGTGACCAACAGCAACTTGAGCGCTTCCGCGGGTTCCGCAGGCTGCCCGGCCTCTCCCTCGCCGATATGCCGCTGAATGCTTTCGATGATGACTTCGGGCTTGCGCGCGCGCTGTATCTCTTGCTTGGCGTTGGTGTGCGCCAAGAGGCGCGATATGCCGGCCAGCAGCCGCAAGTGCTCCTGCACGCGCTCCGGGGGACCCAGAATCACAAAGCAAACCTTCACCTTCTTCTTATCGACCGCATCGAACGGCACGCCCCGAGGAAATACGCCGACATACACGAGGAAGCTCTTCATGCCCGGCACGCGCGCGTGCGGTAACGCGATCTCTTTACCGAACCCGGTGGAGCCTTGCTGCTCGCGGTCGTACAGCGCCTTGAAGATGGTTTCGCTATCCAAATCCGCGGCCGCCTCACTCTTACCGGCAAGCTCCGCCAATCTCCAGATCGCCTGCTGCTTATCCTTGGCCGCCAGATCGGTTGCACACGCTCGCACATCGAGCACATCGGTGAGATTCATTTCTCCTCCAGTTTTAGCGCACGCTTAATTGCATACTTCGCAATCGGTGGCCCACTAATCTCGTTCACGAACACCGCCATCAAGACCACATTGATCGCGGTCCGGATCATATCGGGCGGCAACGCAGCAGACGCGCCCAACTCGGCCGAGGCCTCCAATAACAGCACCAGCCCCAGCGCCACACCGGCCTGCGCAAACAGCCCCATGCCGAGCCAGTTACGCACCGGCCGCTCGCTCCCGGCAAGCACCGCTCCGCCGAACGTGCCGAAGTATTTGCCGATCCAACGCCCGATAATGAACAGCGCACCAAACACCATCACTTCGCCTGCGAACAACACCGCCGGGTTGAGCTTGGTACCCGCGATAACAAAGAACAAGGCGTACACCGGAGGCGTTATCGGCTCGAGCGCTCGCATAACGCGCCCTCCGGCCGCACTGAAGTTCACCAAGGCGGCTCCGGCCGCCATGTTCATCAGCAACGGCGAGAGGCCGAACGCAACCGCGACCGCGGTTGAAAGGAACAAGAACCCCAGCGTCAGGATCAACACCTCACCCGAGTTCTGCTCGTTGCGCGTTGTGAAGTAAATGAGAAACCCGAGGAAGGCACCTAGGACAATACTAACCGACAGATCGCTGAACGACTCAAACACCAGAGCGCCCACGGCGGTGTCGCCGCCCACCATCGCGGGCACCATGGCAAGGACCACCCCGAACACCGCGATCGTGATTGCATCACCGAGCGCCACCGTGCCGAACAGTTGATCGACAAAGCTTCCGCGAGCCCGCGTTGAGCGCACAACCGCCACCACCGCAGCCGGCGAAGTGCTGGTTGCGATCGCGCCGAGAAGCAGTGCAAACGGCAGAGAAAGATCTGCGAGCAACAACGCGCCCGCCACAAGCACAAAGGTAAGTGCAAACTGTCCAAACGTGATCCAGGCCACCGACTGGTAGATGCGTCTCAACTTCGCGACCCGGAGCTCGCCGCCAATCGTAAGCGCGATGATCCCCAGCGCTATCTCGGTGATTATCGCGAGATCCTCGGCAGCGTGCTCACCCACTATCGCGAGCCCACCTCCCCCCATGATCAGGCCCGCAACAATGAAGCCGGTGATCTCCGGCAGCCCGACCAGCTGCACCACACGCGCTAATGCATAGCCCACCAGCAACATCATGCCGATCCCGAGCAAAGGGTGCACAACTAAGAAATTTATCAATCCGTTTTCGGCTGTCATCAACAATAGGCCTCGCCGCCCGCTCGCAGTATATTCACTGAAGGTTGTCCTTTCAACCGCAGCACGCGCAGCACACGCGCAGCAGGCGGTTCACGCGGCTCACGCTGCGCCGGCGCGCCTGCGGCGGGGCGCCGGCGACGAGGGAGGAGCCCAAGGGCTATCGCAGCCGGCTGGACACGTGGGCTGGACACGTGGGCTGGACAGGCCCCGGGGATTTTGGTACATTTCCTGTAAAGATCATCCTTTGGCGCCGTACCCAAGTGGTAAGGGAGAGGTCTGCAAAACCTCCATTCGCCGGTTCGAATCCGGCCGGCGCCTGTTATGCCCGCCTATTCAGGCGGGCTATTTCTTTTGTCGCCGGGCTGCTGGCGCAGTCCGGCCGGCGCCTGTTATGCCCGCCTATTCAGGCGGGTTTGTGTTTCTGTGTTGCGG
>PUOW01000074.1 GCA_003552185.1 Spirochaetaceae bacterium | reverse complement strand
TACTCGCGCTTCTCGTTGTAGGGCCGATAGAAGAACGAGCGCTTGAAGCCGTACACGATGATGTTCTTCAGCTGCTTCGGCGATACCTCAACGTGATTGACGAGCTGTTCGAGCTCGTGCGTTACGCTGGTGTGTGAAACGAGCCGGTTGTCGGTGCAGATCGCGATTGAGAACTTGTGGTCGAGCATCTGCGTTACCGAATGCGCCTTCAGCGTCTCGAGGTACGGCGAGGTTTGCAGGTTGCTCGTGAGGCAGACCTCGATCGTGACACGGTTGTCGGCGATATAGTCGATGAGGTTGCGGACATAGCGCTCGGGCTCGGCGATCTCGGGACTGCGGATAAGTTCGGCATCAAAGAGGTGAAACCCATGGCCGATGCGATCGGCGTGCAGGTCGGTAATCGCCTGAAATATCGACTCCGGCCCGTACGCCTCGCCGGCGTGCACCGTTTTGTTAATGAAGTGCTTGTGAACGAACTCAAACGCCGCTTTGTGGTTTCCGGCCGGATAGCCGTGCTCGCTTCCGGCGAGGTCGAACCCCACGATCTGGACGTCGCTGTTGTCGCGCAATTGCACCGTGGCGCGCGCAAGCTCGTACGAGGCCGCGCGCGAGAGTTCGTGAGCGTCGGCATGCGGGTGCACATCGGCGAGCCGTGTGAAGTACGAAGAGAACTCGGGAGTGAAGAATCTCATCGCGGTGATGATGATCCCGTACTCGAACCGAGGCAGCGCCACCTGCGGCGTGCCGGCCGGTGAGGTGCCGGCCGGTGAGGCAGACGCTGAGGCGGGTGCGGTCGAGGCGTTGATCTCGTCTCGCGCGCGACGTAGCCCGCGATCGACCGCCTCGAGCACCTGCTCGAACGACAACTCGGGGTGCATATGCAGCTGGGGTGCAAACCGCACCTCGATGTACCGTACTCCCTCGGCGGCGTTGTCGTACGCAAGCTCGTACGCGACACGCTCGAGGTGCTCGGCGCGCTGCAGTACCGCGACGGTCCAGGCGAACCCGGCGAGATACTCATCAAGATTCGCGTAGCGGCGCTTGAACACGGTTTCGGTCAAACCTTCCGGTGTGGTGGACGGAAGCTCGACCTTCGAGTCACGGGCAAGTTCAATCAAGGTCTCGAGCCTTAGGCTTCCGTCGAGATGAAGATGCAGATCGGTCTTCGGTATGGCGCTCAGAAACTCCGTGGAATACGTCATGTCTCCCCCTTTGAAATACTTGTCCGCTCGTCGGTACTCTCGGCATCGGTATCGGTGAGGTGCGGCCCAACGGTTGATCCGTTTTGCTCGGCGATAAGCTCGCGCACCGCGCGTTTGAACCGCCGGCCACGGTCGAACTCGTTGAGGAACATACCGAACGACGCGCACCCCGGTGACAGCACTACCGCGTCGCCGGGGAGCGCCGCCTCGGCGGCGGCACGCAGACACCTGGTGAGGTCGTTAAACGGGCCGTGGTACGGCAGTTGCTGCTCCTGCAACAGCGCAATCAGCCGATCGGTTGCGGACCCCGCCAAGAGATACAGCCCGGCGACTCGGTCCGCGATCTCGAGGAACGGAGCGAGATCGAGCTCTTTGTCGGCGCCGCCGGCGATTAAGCGAATCGGTCGCCGTACCGCCTGAACCGCGGCCACAACCGCCGGTGGAATCGTGGCGGCCGAGTCGTTGATGAACCGCACCTCGCCGAGCCGACCCACCGGTTCGAGACGGTGCTCGATACCCTCGAAGCCGCGTAAGCTCTCGATGAGCTCCTCGCGAGGAACGCCGAAGCGCCACAGCGCAAGCGCGGCGATCGCGCGGTTAATCGGCAGAATCGCGTGCTCGTGAGCCGGAGCCGGGCCCTCGGGTGCGTCGCGATCATCATCGAGCTCGCCCAGCGTGAGGCATCGGCCGTTGTCCTGGAGGCGGAGCCTGCTCCCGTCGAGGAACGCGCCGTCGCGATCGCGAGGAAGGGGCGAAGCCGAGAACCAGTACGCCCGCCCCGGATTTTGTGAGAGCTGCTCGCGTAGCCATTCGTTGTCCCAGTTGTAGAGTGCCGAATGCTCCGGTCGCTGCGTTTTGAACAGCACCGATTTGTCGTGCATGTAGTCCTCGAGTGAGTCGTAGTAATCGAGGTGGTCGTGCAGGATGTTTGTGAGAACGGCAACCTCCGGATCCAGCATCGGCCTATCCTCGGTGAGTTCAAGGTCTCCGAGTTGAAACGAGGAGAGTTCGAGCACTACCGGCTCGTTGGGGCGCAGTTCATCGAGGAACACCAGCGGTGAGGTCGTGATGTTGCCGCCGAGCCGACAACCTGGGTAGAAGCGCTTGAGCGCGTGGTGAATAGCCGAGGCGACGGTGGACTTGCCTTTGCTGCCGGTCACCGCAATCAGCGGGTTGCGTGCGAAGCGTAGGAACAGCGAGATGTCGGTCTCAACCCGCGGCGCGATCTGCAGGAAACGAGAGCTGCGAGGGACGCCGGGATTCTTGATCACGATGTCGGCCTCGGCGAAATCGGGTTCGTGGTGCCGCCCGAACACGCCGCGGTAGCGCAGATCCTCGATTCGGGCGAGCGAAGGCGCGAGTACATCCGCGGTACGCAGATCGGTGACCGTGAGTTCTGCGCCGTGCGACGAGAGATAGCGAGCCGCCGCGACTCCGCCGCCGTGCAGCCCTAAACCCATGACCGTGACGCGTAAGCCGCCTAGGTCGCTCGGGCTAGTGAGGGTCATGGGCGGAGCTCCGAGGCATCGATAGGCTCGGTCGCGCGCTCCTCGATGCGGTAAATGACCCAGTCGTTGCCGTCTCGTCTCAAGTACACGCGATCCTCATGCCGATACCCCTCGATCTCGGCAGGTCGCCCTTCGTCTTGTTCCGGCGCGTCGCCGGGGTCCTCTCCGGTGTCGGCGGTGTACCAGCGTTCGAAGCGCGCGACGAATCGACGCTCTTCCTCCTCCGATACGCCCGACTCGAGCTCCAGCGGCGTGATCTCGAGCTCAGCAATCCCGAACAGCATCTCTCCGGGTTCAATCGGAGGCATCCCGGCGTCGCGCCAGTCTTGTGCGTCGGTAAAGCCTTCGCGTTGCTCCATTGCGAGCCGAACTCGGCTCCCGACGAACAGGCGCATCACCTGTTGAATCTCCTGTCTTCCGGCTCCGTCGACTACCGCTTCGCTCATTGTCTCGTGGTCGAGCGTATTGATGCTTTCGTAGAAAGCTCGCACTACCTCGTGGGGTGCGTACCCGGATATGCTGCGCGGCTGCAGCTGCTGGTACAGGATGTTCGCGGCGAGGCCGCCGAGCACCAAGACCACGATCGTGGAGATCACCAGTCGCATACTATTGCGCCGTAGGTACCCCGATCTTCGGTAGCGGCGCTCGTAGCGTCGTTCGCGTTTCTCTGCGCCGCGGAGCAGGCGAGTACGCTCGGGATCGGTGTCGGGGTCGGGTGCTCCTGCGCCCGCGCCGGCGCTGCGACTCTCCTCGATGAGCCGTGGCCAGTCGGCAAGCGCCGGCAGTTGCGGCGGTCTGCCCTGTAGCCGACGTTCTCGCTCCGGCGAGAGTGCGTCGAGCAGGCGATCGGCGAGCTCGGGCCGCAGATCGGGCCGTGCGACCAGCGGCTCGGTAGGCGGCCGGTCTCGCATGCGCTCGCGAAGTTCTTCGATGGTGTCGCCCGCGTACGGCGGTTTACCGGTGACCGCGGCGTAGGTTAACGCGGCGAGTGAGAACACCAGCGCCGCCTCGCCGGTGAGATCGGGGTGGTTGTAGCGCTCCACCATCTCGAGCGTTTGCTGTCGCGGGAGGAGCTCGCAGATACCGTCGAGTATCGGTTTCGGCAGAAGCAGCACACCACCGTCCTCCACCAGCAACACACCGAAGGTAGTAACGCGCGGAAGCTCGAGGCCTGCTTCCGCCGCGGCCGCGGCAGCCGTACGCAGGGCGTTCGAGACCCGCACGAGGTATCCGAGTACCTGTTTCTCGTCGGGTATCTGCAAGGCCTCCTCAAGCGTGACGGCGTTGAGATCGGGGCCATAGAGACACAACGAGCCCGCCTGCTCGGTGAAGCCGTGTGGGCGCCACTCGCTGATGGTTTCGCCATGGATCAACCATGCCGGCGTACGTGCGGTCTGCACGAGCCGGGTGCGCGCGAAACCCGAGGCGCCGATACCGGGGTTTAAGGCGAGATACGTGTCTTGTCCGTCTCGAAGTCGTAACAGCATTCCGCCGGCTGATCCAATACTCTGCATTGTGCGCGCTAGTATTCCACGTCTACTGAACGCTCGTCAAACACCTCGGCGGTGAAGCGGAACAACTCGGCTTCAGGTTTTCGCCACGCCTCGGGGCGGAGTCCGGCTTTGCGACAGGTATGCGCGAGAAACTCGGGGGCAGTCCAGCCTCGGGTGCTCGCGACCTGCGGGAGCAACACGCCGCTACGGCCCTTGTAGCGTATGCAGAGTCCGTCGCGCCCGATCTCTATCCGAGAGGGGTCCTTCGGCTCAGGAACGCGTTGTAGCGGCGAGAGCACCGAGATCTCGATCGTGATCTCCGGCAGCTCCGGCGCCTGAACCGGTTCAAAGCGATAGTCTACCGTCGCGGCTTGGCGCGCAACGTGCTCGACCGTTTGCCACAACGGCGTCGTACTCTCAAGCGTTCCGATGCAGCCGCGCAGCTCCTCGTCGCGCTTCAGAGTGACGAACGCGCCGCCCGGACGCTCGAGCTCGCACGGGATCTCGGGATACTCTACCGGATTCTTCTCAACCTCAGCGGTTACCGCCGCTCGGGCGATCGCGAGCAATGTCTTTCCCGCGGATCTGTTCAGCTGGTCTTGTTCGCTTTCTTTCACGCGCAACCTCATTAACTCGGCTCATTACTCGGTCGCCTCGAGCGCTCCTCGCAGCCGCTCGAGCCGTTCGGGGTCTAACTCAATCTCGATCGTCTTCTCGTTATACGGGATCACCCGTCCCTGAGGGCCGTCCTTCGCTCGGCGAAGGTTTTTCACCTGCGTGTACTGAATAAGCGCTCGTCCCTCGGCCTTGGCCTTGCTATGCGCGAGCGCGAGCGTTCCGGCGTCGAGCAGCGTCTCGAGCGGAACGGTCTTTCCCTTCGGAACTTTTACGAATACGTACGGTCCGGGGCGATCTCGGACATGCATCCAGAGGTCGTTTCCGCGCACGTGCCTGCGCAACAACTCGTCGTTTTCGCGCGCGGTGCGTCCGAGGTAGAGCAGCAGCTTCCCGGAACGGAACTGAAGCCCGGGCAGGGTGCTGCTCTGCGGGGTGCTCCGCTTGCGGCCCGCGCGGGCTTCGCTCAGGAAGCGTTCGAGCACGGCGAGGTCCTCGGTGCTGCGAGCCAGCTGAAGCTCGACCTGCGTGCGTTCGTGCGCCCGCGCGATCTCCGCGAGCTCTTCGCGCGCAAGCTCGCCGGCTCTCGCGGCCCGTTTGTGCTTCCTGTAGTACTGCTCGGCGTTTTGAACCGCGGTCTTGGTCGGATCGAGGCGAATCTCGAGTAGTTCGCTTGGGTCGTACGGATTCTCGACCGAGAGACCGGTTTGACCCGGCGCAATCTCGTGTGCCTGCATCATGATCGCGTCGGCGATTACCTTGTAGCGGTCCCCGGCGCCGCTCTCGTCGCGTTTGTGTTCGAGATCCTCGAGCCGCCGACGCAGCGCCGCCTCTCGCGCGGTAAGCAGCTTCTCGGCTTCGCGCCGTGTTCGCGCTACGCGTTCCTCGCTCTCGCGTTCTTCGTAGTGCGCCTCGATCGCGCGGCTGTAGGGGTAATCCTGGTCTTGCGGCGCTTGTTTGAGGAACTCGCGTACCTCGAGCCGCACGGCCTTCTGCCGCGCGGCTGCATCCGGCGGGTCGGGGGCAAACTGCCGGCCGCTGGTCTCACCGCGCTTGGGACGTCGATACATTGCATCGATGATTGTGCCTTCCTCGTCGGTCAACAGCACGTTTGCCGACCCGCCCCAGAGCCTAACCCACAGTTGGTAGCGCTCGTCGGAGCGCGTGAGCTCAAAGCGCAAAATTCGATCCTGGTGCAGGTGCTCCACCGAGCGGATGACCGCGCCGCGAATCCGCGACTGTAACAGTTGTTGGAAGCGTGGCGGCGTCGACGGCTTGCTGAAGCTCGCGCCGGTGCGGTGCAGGCGCGTCTTCCCCTGTTCCATAGATATCAACAGCCTCAGTGTTTCGTGACGATGATACAGCTCGAGCAGCAGGCGGCTGTAGCACGGTTGAGTTATTCGTTGTATGCGCGCACCGACCAGGCTCAGTTCCTCGAGCACGAGGTCTATCTCACGCCAATTTAGCGACATATCTTGGTAACCGAAACCCGAGTTGTTGGGTGTTGCATCAGTGTAAGACCTAGGTGTGCTTCCTGTCCAGGACGCGGTAGATCTCGGCTACGAGGTAAAACGATCCGGTGACGAGAATCGGGTTGCCGAGTCCGCACGCGAGCTCCCAGGCCGCTTCGGGCTCGGCTTGCAGGCGCACCGCTCGATGGACACCACGAAAGGCCTCGGCGAGCTCGTCGAGATCGCTCGGCTTGAAGGTGCCGGGGCGCGCGATGATGACATGATCGAACAGTGGTGCGAGGGCTGCAGCCATCGCTCCGTAATCCTTGCCGCGCACCGCGCCGAAAAGCAGCGTACGGCCGCTGCGGTAGAGCTCCGCGAACTCCGAGGCCACCGCCGCGACCGAGGCGGGGGTATGCGCGCCGTCGAGCATCGCGATCGGCGTGGTTTGTGTGAGCTCGCCGCGCGCGGGTAGCCAGGCCTCAGCGAGACCGTTCGCGACCGCGTCATCGGGCAGGTCGGGGAGCGTGCTTCGCGCAACATGCGCCGCGAGTGCCGCGTTTTCCGCCTGGATGCGTCCAATCAAGCGCAGAGTCGCGCTAAGCTCGTAAGGCCCGGCGAAACGGGCGCGGACGGTTGTGCCGGCGGGCGTGATCTCGACGGCGAGCGCTTTAAGCGCCTCCGAGAGCTCAAAGACCGGCGCATCTACCGATGCGGCGTGGCGCAGCAGGACCTCCCTCGCCTCACTGGTTTGGTCGGCGAGGAATACCGGGACGCCCTGCTTGATGATGCCCGCCTTCTCGGCCGCGATTTCCGCTATGGTTTCGCCGAGGTACTCGGTGTGCTCGCGCTCGATCCGCGTAATGACGCTCGCGACCGGCTGCAGCACGTTGGTTGCGTCAAGCCGCCCGCCGAGCCCGGTCTCGATCACCGCCCAGTCGCATCCCGATTCGCGAAACAGTACGAACGCGAGGAGCGTCAGAAGCTCAAAGGTGGTAGGGCGCTCACTAGCGCTCAAATCGCTCGGGTGCTGGGTGGGGTGGGGATAGGCGGTTTCAACGTGCCGCCGAATCTTGTCGAGCGCGAGGAGCAGGCGCGAGTCGTCGGTCGGCCGGCCTCCGATCGTGATCCGCTCGCGGTAGTCGCGCAGATGCGGCGAGGTGTAGAGCCCCACTCGAAACCCGGCCCGCATCAGGATATGCGCAACGAAGGTTGCGGTTGAGCCTTTGCCCTTCGAGCCCGCGAGATGTATCGCGCGGAACGAACCCTCCGGGTTTCCGAACGCCGCGAGCAGCGTACGCATGCGGTCGAGGCGCAACGGCGTGCGCGCCGCGCCGGCCTGGCGCTCGAGATTGGTGAAGCTCTCTACATACGCGAAGCCGGCTTCTACGCTGGGAAACGATTCGGCGCCGATCGGGACCACGGGCGTTCGCCTCGAGCCGCGCTACAGGGTTTGATCGCGGCGCTTGAGCGCCTCGGCGTGGCTAAAGAACCCTTCGTACTCGGCGAGGTTCACAACATGGTCCTTGAGCTCGGCGTATCCTTTCGGCGTCACCTGCACAACCGAGGACTGTTTCACGAAATCGCGCACCGAAACCGCCGAGAAGGTGCGCGCCGTGCCTCCGGTAGGCAGCACCGCGTTGGGGCCGGTGAGGTAGTTGGCGGCGCTAAACGGCGTGTGCTCGCCGAGCAGTATCTCGCCGGCGTTCTTGATCAACGCCATGGTCTCCCACGGCGAGGAGGTCTGCAGTTGCAGGTGTTCCGGAGCGAACTCGTTCACGAGCTCGGCTCCGTGCTCGAGCGACTCGGCGAGTATAATACCGCCGTACCCGGTGAGCACGTCGTGCAGAAAACTCTTGCGCGGTTCCGGCACCCGCTCGACAAGCTCGGGCACGATCTCGCAGACCGCTTCCGCGAGCGCTATGCTTGGGGTAATAAGCAGCGCCTGGGAGTCGGAGCCGTGTTCGGCCTCGATCAGGAGATCGAGCGCAACCTTCCAGGGGTCGGCCTCACGGTCGGCGAGGATGATGGACTCCGACGGACCGGCCGGAAGACCGACATCAACCACGTGATGCACGAGGTGTTTCGCGGCGGCGACATACATACTGCCCGGGCCCACAACCTTGAGCACCGGACGGATGCTCTCGGTGCCGTAGGCAAGCGCCGCAACCGCTTGCGCCCCGCCGACTCGGTATATCTCGTGCACTCCGCACCGTTGCGCGGTGTAAAGACAGGCGGCGTCCACCGTTGCGTCGGGCCCCGGAGGCGTCACAACCACGATGCGCTCAACACCTGCTATGCGCGCCGGGACCGCGAGCATGTACAGCATCGACGGAAAGCTGCCTCGACCTCTTGGGACGTAGAGCCCCGCCGATTCGATCGGCGTCGTGCGTTCTCCGGCGAGAATGCCGGGACGCACCTCAACCATCGGAATCGCGCCCACGCGTTGTTCGTTGTGGAAGCGCTCAACGTTCTCGATCGCGTAATCGAGCGAGTCTTTTATGCGCGGCTCGAGCCCGGCGACAGCCTGCTCGATCTCGGCATCGCTCACGCGCAAGCCGGTCTGAGAGAGGTCGGCACCGTCAAACTGCTCTGTGGCCTCGATCACCGCTTGGTCGCCTTCGGTTCTTACGCGCTCTACGAGTTCCGAAACCTGCGGCGTTACTCGCGAAATATCGGTCTCGGAGCGTGACAGGAGAACCCGGCGGTCTTCCTCAGACAGTCTGTTCCAGCGTTTAATCTGCAGTTTCATACCTCACAGCCTCCGCGCTTAAGCTATCGGTCGAGCCCCGGTTCGTCAACGCCACAGCAACGCCACAGCAACGCCACGGCGGCATTGCCTTTTTTGGCGCTCTGCGGTAGTTTTTGCGAACACCCGAATTGGCCGAAGCCTACCGCTTCCGGTAACCGGGCGCTGAAACCTCAACAGGAAGGCAACTATGGTCGTAAAACCGATGATTCGCAATAACGTCTGTATGAACGCGCATCCGGCCGGATGTCGTGAGTATGTGCGGCGGCAGATCGAGTACGTCAAGAAAACCGGGCCGATCGAAAGCCCGAAACGGGTGCTCGTCATCGGCGGCTCAGCGGGATACGGGCTTGCCTCGCGTATCGCAGCGGCGTTCGGCGGTGGAGCCGCAACCGTGAGCGTTGCGTTCGAGAAGGAAGGTTCCGAGAAGCGAACCGGTACCGCCGGGTACTACAACACGCTGGCGTTCGATGAGTTTGCGCGCGAGGAGGGGCTTACCACTATCTCGATCAACGGCGACGCGTTCTCGCATGAGATCAAGCAACAGACGATCGAGGCGATTCGTGAGCACCTCGGCGCGGTGGACGTGGTGATCTATAGCCTCGCGAGCGGCGTACGCCCCGACCCCGATACCGGTACGATGTATCGCTCGGTACTCAAGCCGATCGGCGCGCCGTTTAACGCCAAATCGCTCGATCTCATGAAGGCCGAGATTACTCAGGTGCATCTTGAGCCGGCGACCGATGAAGAGATCGAGGCCACCGTGAAAGTGATGGGCGGCGAGGACTGGACGCTCTGGATCGAGACGCTCGAGAAGGCCGGCGTGCTGTCCGAGAATCCGATCACGGTCGCGTACTCATACATCGGCTCGGAGCTTACGCGCGCGGTATACCGCGAAGGAACGATCGGTCGCGCGAAGGATCATCTCGAGCGCACCGCGCAGGAGCTTCATCGGCGCATGCAGCAATACGGCGGACGCGCCTATGTTTCGGTCAACAAAGCGGTGGTCACGCGCGCGAGCGCGGTCATCCCGGTCGGCCTGTACTTCGTGCTGCTGTCGGACGTGATGCAGTCGAAGGGGCTCGACGAAGGATGCATCGAGCAGTGTTGCCGACTGTTCAAGGAACGGTTGTTCGCCGACGGTGAGGGACCGGTAGACGAGCACGGACGCATCAGGATCGACGACTGGGAGCTGCGAGACGACGTTCAGGCCGAGGTGCACCGCCGCTGGGAGATGGCCGATAACGACACTATTCGTGAGTTAGCCGACCTCGACGAGTACCGCAATCAGTTTCTGCAGATTCACGGGTTCGGGTTCGACAACATCGATTACGAGGCGGACGTCACCCCGTAATGAATATGGAAGCATTCGTCCTCGGTTGCGGTGGGGTGATGCCGCTGCCGGGGCGCCATCTCACCTCAGTTCTGCTGCGCCGCGAGGGCGAACTACTGCTGTTCGACTGCGGCGAGGGCACGCAGGTATCGTTACGCGAGCTGAATCTGCGCTGGAAAAAAATCAGCGCGATCTTCATCTCGCACACGCACGCCGATCACGTGACGGGGCTTCCGGGGATGCTGATGCTCTCGGCACAGGTAGACCGCAGCGAGCCGCTGTATATCATCGGGCCGCCTCGGATCAAGGAGTTCGTCGACTGGGCGCGCGATGTGCTCGAGATGTACATTAACTACGAGATCGTGGTGCTCGAGATCGAAAACCCGCGCGTCGGTGCGGTAGTGTATACAGGAGACGGATTCACCGTTCGCTCGGTTCCGCTCAGTCACACCCGCACCTGCGTCGGATATGTGCTTGAGGAGGATGACAGGCCGGGTGTGTTTCATCCCGAGCGCGCGATCGAGGCCGGGGTTCCACGCGGGCCGTTGTGGGCGCGCCTGCAGCGGGGAGAGGCGGTAACGCTCGACGACGGCACGGTTGTGCAGCCCGAAACGGTGGTGGGCCCGCGTCGGCCGGGGCGGAAGTTCTCGTTTGTCACCGATTCGTTGTACCGCAAGGACCTGGCGACCGAGGTGGCGGACTCCGACCTGCTGATCTGCGAGGGTATGTTCCACAACGAGTTTCGCGAAACCGCTCACGAGAAAAAGCACATGACCGCGGCTGATGCGGCCGAGCTCGCAGCGGCCGCCGGAGGGGTACGGCAGATGGGGCTCATACATTACAGTCCACGCTACGCCGATTGGCAGCTGAAGCTGCTGCTGAAGGACGCAAAACCGATTTTCCCGAACACCTTTCTCACGCGCGATAGGCAGGCTATCGAGCTGCCGTATCGCGAAGAATAATCGGACGAATAGTCGAGAGATGATCGAGGTAGAAGCGCTCAGCAAGTCATATCGCGAGATCGCCGCGGTTGCGGAGGTGAGCTTCACGGTGGGAGCGCGAGAGATGCTCGGTTTGCTCGGGCCGAACGGCGCCGGCAAGACGACGCTTCTTCGGATGCTCGCCGGCACGCTGCGGCCCAGCGCCGGGGACGCGCGCATAGCCGGGCACTCGATCCTGAGCGCGCCTACAGACGCCAAGCGGAGTATCGGGTATCTTCCGGAGAACGCCCCGGCTTACGAGGAGTTGCTGGCCGTGGAACAGTTGCGGTTTGCCGCCGAGGCGCACGGTCTCGCGCGCGGGCGCGGTCACGGCCGAGGCGCTGACGGCCGAGGCG
>PUOW01000167.1 GCA_003552185.1 Spirochaetaceae bacterium | reverse complement strand
GCGTCGCAGAACCGGTTCTCAGGGATGCAGCCGATCTGCAACCACTCATAAAACGGCTCGGGGTCCCCCTCGAACGCCACGATCACGCGCGAGTAACCGCCGTTCGCCGCCGCGGTGCGCTCCAACTGCGCGAGGAGCGCAGCCGAGCCGCAGCTCGAGTTTGCTCCGGCGAGCGCCTCTCGGCTGTCGCGGAGATCGAGATACACCGTATCGCCGGAGCTCCGCACCGCGCGGACCGCCCCGGCGGTGGCGGACGAGAAAAACGACGAGTAGCCGCGTGCGCGCTCCTCGGAGGTGGGGCCGGCAAGCAACGCCCTGAGCGCCGCCTCCACCGCCGGGATCTCGGCCGGCACCGTCCGCTCCACCGCAAAAACTCGGTCGCAGATCGCATCCGGGTCGCGCTCGACATTGGAGAAGAACAGCTCCACGGTGCGCCGACCACGTTCGCTCTCGGGCGGCGGCTCAGCCGGTTCGCCGGGGCGGTCCGGGGCGGTGGGGTCGGTGGGGTCGGCAAACGGTAGCTCCACCGGCGGTCGGGGGCGCAGCACCAACATCACCGCAAGCGCGACGATCACCGTCAGCGCCACGAAACCAAACAGTAACGCCATCGTACGACGTTTCATCGCATGCGCCGCTCGTGCACGACCGTGACCTGCACCTCGGTCTGCAGACCGTCCTCCTCCAGCCTAAACTCTCGACGCGACCCGTGCGGCGTCCCGGCCGGAATCTCGAGCGTGTATTGGTCGGTGCGCTCCACCGTACCCGCTCCTCTGCAGACCGGACAGAATCGCCCGCCCCACGAACCGAGCTCGCGGCAGCGCGGACAGGCACCGCGAACCGGAATCTCGACCTCGGCATCGACACCGTGTGCAACCTCAGCGGGCGACAACGCCACCCGCAGCTTCACAAACGGTGTGTCGGCCTGCCGTGCGCGGGCGCCGGCGCCGAACCGGATACGGCTGCCGAGATCATTGAAGCCGCCGGCATCGGCGAACGGATCGTCGCCAAGCGGATCGCCGCCGAAAGAACTGTCTGCGAAGGGGTCTCCCTGGGTGCCGAACAGCTCCTCGAGAATCGAATCGAACAGCGGATCGACCCCGCCGAACGCGCGGAAGAACGGGCTGTGGGGCCGGCCGGGGCGCGAACGAGGCTCATCGGGCTCAAAGCCGTCGCCGAACCCGGTGAAAAACATGCCGTCGGGGCCGGCCGCGCGCGCATTTCGGTTGAGATCTCGTCCCGCGAGTTCGCAGTCGTACTGCTCGCGGTTCGAGCGATCGCCGAGCACCTCGTAGGCCTCCTGCGCCTCGTGGAAGCGCTCCGGATCGCCGCCCGAGCCCTTGTCGGGATGATGCTCTTTCGCTATTTCGCGATAGGCGTTCTTGATCTGGCGCGAGTCGGCGTCACGCGGCACACCGAGCACATCGTAATGGGTGCGCTCCTTCATAGCTTCCCTCGTCTAGATAAATGTACACCCTCAGCGCCGATCGTCAAGGGCTCACGAGCCGCCGTCGCCTCCGAACTCGCGGATCGCGCTTTCCTCGCTATCGGCCAGCGGCAGATACGACGTCAGTTTTGTGAGCTCGAGTACTCTGCGGACCGGGTCTGAAAGGTTCACGAGGCGGAGCGGTATACCTCTTTTTGTACACACCGAGTTGGCATAGATCAAGACGCCGACGCCGCTTGAATCGATATAAGCCGCACCGCCGAGATCGAGCACGATCCCGGACCGAGCTTCCGAGGCAAGCTCGGTTACGACGTCCTTGAGTCGATGCGAATGGTACAGGTCGACATCGCCGCTGACCCTGATCACGCGCGCGTGCTCGCCGCGTTCAACGCCTATCTCCATAGCCTTCCTCGCACCGTGCTATCGCACCCGCATCACCAACACGGTTTGATCGTCGTGCCGACGCGCGCCGGCGGCGAACCGCGTGAGCTCATCGCGCAGCGCATCGCGCACATCCTGAGCACGGGTTACGTTCGGCTCCTCGGAGCCCCCGGCGGCTCCGCCGGCAGTCCCGCCCCCGAGCGCGTCCCGGCTTCCGGCCCGCGCCGAGCGCGCCACGGTATCGAGCACACGACCCGCCTCGAACTGCTCACCGCGAGCGTTCTGGGCCTCGGTAACACCGTCGGTGTACATCACCACGAGGTCGCCGGACCTCACCGGAATCTCACGCGTCGGATATTGTACTCCGCGTTCTATTCCGACGGGAAGACCTTCGGTGTCGTACTCACGCAACTCGTCGCGGTCGCGGTGGAACACGAGCATCGGGTGATGCGCCGCGTTGGAGTACTGCAACACCTGTTTCTCGCTGTCGTATATGAAGAACCCGATCGTGGCGAAATGGCCCACCTCGACTTCCCGCGCCAGCGCATCGTTCATCAAGCTGAGCGTCTCGCCGCTGTCGTGCTCGGCCGATGCAATCAGCCGGATCGTGGTGCGGATCATCACCATTACCAGAGCCGCCGGAATACCCTTTCCGGCGACGTCGCACACGATCGCGGCCACGCGGCGCTCGTCGAGCTCAAACACGTCGTAGTAGTCTCCGCCTACGCCACGCGCCGCCTCGGCGTACGCTGCGAACTCCGCCCGCGCGGCTTCGGGGAGGTGCTCCGGGACCATCTGGCGCTGTATGCGAGCGGCGACCGCCAGCTCTCGCTCCACCTCTCGAGTCTTCAGGAGCTCAAGATAGGTCGCCACGATCTCGATCGTGAGCGTCGCGTAGTCGGCGAAGGTGCGAAGATGCTCGAAATCGCGCGCCTCGAAACCTATTCCGGGACGACGCTTGACGAGCGCCAGTACGCCGCGCACTCGCTCACCGATCATGAGCGGCAGCGCGATAAACGAGCTGATGAACAGCACGTCGTCGCGGTTCGAGTTGGCTTGAAAACGCGGGTCGGAGGTGGTATCGGGCACGTAGATCGGGACGCGATCGAGGACGGCTTGCCCGATCGCGGTCTCGCCGACGCGAATCGAGAGCGACCTCAGATAGCTCTCAAAGGTTCGGGCCTTCTTCTTGACCGGGTCCGAAACGGTGTGCGGCGGCGGGAACACGCCCTCGACCGCCCGCACCGAGAGTGTTTGCGACGGCTCGTCGAGCAACCATACCGATCCCCCGTCGGCTCCGGTGTCTTCGATCGCCGAGGATAGGATGACGTTGAGGGTCGCCTCGAGCTCAACCCGATCGCCGAACGACGCGGTGACACGACGCATGAACGCGAACAGACTCTCGTTCTCGAGCCGCGTTGCGCGCATCTGCTCGAAGCTCGCTTGTCTGCCGAGCTCGAAATACCGCAGTAAGATCGTCAGCGGAACAAGATAGAACAGCGGGTAGATGACAAGCTGCGCGATCGCGGAGTGATGCCCAAGGATCGCGAGCGCGGCCTGGCCGTAAAACACCCCCAAACAGACCGGAGCACGCACCTCGCCGATAATGCGCGCGTTCTCGACCGAGTCGGACACCACATCGTAAAACTCACCGATCATCGCGGCTACCGCAACTGCGAGCGGCAGAAGGTACGCGATTCGGGGCGGCCCGCCGGTGATGAGCTCGAGGGCCACCGTCGCCGCAACGAGTACCAGGTACGCGAGCACCAAGCCGAGCCGGCGCTCGCGGCGCCCGCCGACGGCGCGGAGCCAGTACACCAAGCCGAGCAACAACCCGATATCGCCGATCACCAACAGCGGATAGCGCCCCAGCGCCGCGTACGCGAGATCGCGAAGCGCCGCCGCACCGAGCAGCAGTCCGATGACGCGCTGCGACCGCTCGGGGTAGGTCCGTCGAACCGCGAGATACACCAGTCCGGCGGCGAGCAGCACCGCCAAGTTCGACGACAGAAACGCCGCAGACATACGCCTCGCCTCGTCGCGACGCTACGCTTCCCCGACGAGCGCGCGAAGGCGTCGCACGTTTTCGAGGTCGGGGCCGTCGTTCTCGATTCCCGGGACCTCGAGAATCAGAGGGAGCGTCGCGATTTCGGGCAGATTCAAGAAATACGCCAGGTCGTCGTGGGGAATCTCGCCGTCGTTTATGTTGGCGTGACGGTCGCGTCCGCTGTCGAACGGGTCGCGGCTGTCGTTGACGTGCACGCAGCGCAACTCGTCCCAGAGCGCGAGTCGTTCGATCTCTTCCACCGCGAACCCGCGTGCCGAGCCGCCGGCCCCGCGTCGTTCGGGCGCAGCATCCACGGCCGATCCGCCGGCGTGTGTGGCACCGGCGTGTGTTGCACCGGCGTTCGGCGCCGCGCCGTTCTGCGGGTCTCCGAGCGCGTACCCGGCCGCAAATGCGTGGCAGGTATCGAAACACCAGCCGACCTGAGGCGAGGCCAAGCGATCGAGCATCCAACGGATCTCCGCGAGGTCGGAGGAGAGTTTGCCTTTCTGCCCGGCCGAGTTCTCGATGAGAAAGGTCGCTTCCGGCGGGCTGTTCTCAACCAGCGTCGCGACACGGCGCAACACCTCCTCCTGAACCGAATCCCAGCCGCGGCCTTGGTGGCTGCCGAGATGCACCACCACGCCCGCGCCCCCGATCGCGGCGTCGAACTGCAGGTCGTAGCGCAGCGCCTGCATCGAGTTCTCGAGCAGAGCCGGATCCTCGGAAGCCAGGTTGATCAGATACAGCGCGTGCGTGACCACCGGCTCGATTGTGGTCTTCCGCCGCGCCTCCTGCAGCTTCGCGGTATCGAGTTGTTCGATCGGCTTTCGTCGCCAGGAACGAGGGCTACCCGAGAACACCTGCACGCAGTTACACTCGATCGCGGCGGCGCGCTCCACCGCCTTATGCGGTCCGCCGGCGGCCGAAACATGAGCCCCAATCTTTCGCATCTCCACCACCTTTTTTCCACCACTTTTTGGATAGGTCGCCCTTTTTCACGTACTTCGTTTTTCACATCGGCCGTTTATCGCAGACTCGGTACGCCGCGCGGGTTGCGGCAACCGCGCGAGCATCCGCTCGTAGTGACTGCCCTTCCAGTAGAGCTTATCACACCGCGTGCAGCGTTTGAACTCGTTAAACGCCCGCGCGCTGCGTTCCGGCACCTCATGCACGACCCGTTCCTTGGGAACCGGCTCGAGCGTGCCGTTGCAACGCATGCAGCGCGAGAACGGCTGAAGCTCGCGCTCGAGATCGAGCCGCGCGAGGACCTCGAAGAGTTGGCGATCGGGGTCTTGCGAGCGCACCCAGTAGCCGTGGGTCAGGCGTTTGTGCTTGAGCAGCTCACGATCGCGACTCAGCAGCACACGCCGCTCGGCCACCGAGCGATCGAGCAAGCTCGGGTCGTCGAACGGCGGGCGGTACTCGGCATCGAGCCCGCACATTCGCAAGAGTCGCGCCAGCTTGCCGAGGTGCAGGTCGAGTTCGAACCGAGGAGTCCGCAACGGCGCGCTTCGAACGCGGGTGAGCTCGGTTACGTCGAAGCTCTCGAACATCGGGTAGACGTTGATTTCGTCTCCCTCGAGCGGGCGATAATCGAAGCCCACCGAGGTTCCGTTGGCGGTTATGAGGTCGATCTCGGTGTGCGGAACGCCGAGGTTTTCGACGATGGTCTTCACGGTCTCGCCGGGGGCGGGCTCGAGCTCTACACGAACCCCGCGTCTTTCCTTCGGCAGGTGATCGTTGAGCTCCTGGAATACGCGCACAGAAACGCGTGACATCGAGCGTTACCCCTCGGACTTGAACGCGCGGGTCACAGCCTCTCGGGTGCGCCTCTCGGGTGCGGCTCCCGGGCGAGATCCTCGCGGCGCGCGCGGCACACTCGAGATCGAGTAGAGCAGCAACGCCACCCAGACCGCCGCGAACCCCGGCAGACGCTGCAGCGTAAACGGCTCGCCGAGGATCAGCACCCCGATCGCGAGCATAATCGTGGGGGCGATATACTGAAGGAAGCCCACATTCGCGAGCGGGATGCGTTTGGCCGCGCCGGCGAACAGCAACAACGGCATAAGCGTCGCGACACCCGCCGCCGCGAGCAACAAAGACATCCCGACGGAGTCGCGCAGGAACACCGCGTCGCCGCGTACCACGCCGTACACCACCAGCGCGGCGGCGACCGGCGCAATATAGCGCAGCTCGAGCGCCATTCCGTGTGTAGCCGGAAGCCCAGGCAGCGACTTCTTGATCACTCCATAGAAGCCAAAACTGAACGCCAGAATCAAGCTGACCCACGGCACCGCGCCGTACTCGATGCCGAGGTACACCACCCCCGCGGTCGCGAAACCCAACGCAACCCACCGAAGCGGCGAAAGCCGCTCGCGAAAAAACACCATGCCGAGCAGCACATTCACGAGCGGGTTGATGTAGTAACCGAGGCTCGCGTCCACAACCCGCCCGATACTGATCGCGAAGACGTAGGT
Organism: Spirochaetaceae bacterium; assembly: GCA_003552185.1. Classification (GTDB taxonomy): domain Bacteria; phylum Spirochaetota; class Spirochaetia; order DSM-27196; family SLAA01; genus B1Sed10-166. Next base: position 5,361 of record PUOW01000167.1, on the reverse strand, counting down.
GAACCAGTTCAGCCCGAGGAGCAACGCGGCAGCGAGAAGGTAACGTCGCTTGCCGAGCGGCGGATGCACCGGGCGACCTCCGATCCGAACGAGCCCCCACGCCAGGACAAACGACCACAACACGCGATGCAACAGCACCTCGAACGCCGGGACGCCGGATAAAAGGTTCCAGTACAGCGGAAGCATCCCCCAGATCGTGAAGGCCGCAACCGCAAACCCCACACCAAGCGCCGAAGCATCGCGCGCGGACGAGTTGGGCTCGCTCGCTTGAGGCGCGACCGGCTGGGGCGAGGTCGCCCGGGGCCCGGCCGGCTGGGCCTCGGCCGCTTGAGGCGCGACCGCTTGAGGCGCGACCGCTTGGGGCGCGGCCGGCTGATCCGAAGGCGAGTCGGCGGTGGGCGGCCGCGACGCGGACGCCTGGTGCGGCGGTGCAGGAGTTATAATCGGATCGTTCGGCATCTCTCGATCAAGGTACCCCGCACGCGCGCCGTTGACAAGCACGTGGCCCTCGAGCTCGATCGAGCGCGGTACGTTCGAGGCCGATTCGAGGCTCGAGGCCCGCCCCGATTCGCTGTTGCGCGATTCCGACAATCCCCGCTACAGTGGGGCCATGTATCAGCTCATTTTCTACATACCCGAGAGTCATCTTGAAGAGGTGAAGAGCGCCGTGTTCGAAACGGGCGCCGGAAGATACGAAGAGTACGACTCCTGCGCATGGCAGACGAAAGGCATCGGGCAGTTTCGGCCGCTCGACGGTGCGAACCCGTACCTCGGGTCGCGGGGCACCCTCGAGAAAGAAGAGGAGTGGCGCGTGGAACTGGTGGTAACCGATGAGCTCGTGAAGCCCGCGGTGGAGGCTCTCATAGCGGCTCATCCGTACGAAGAGCCCGCCTACGCGGTGATCCCGATCCGCACCTTAGCGGACCTATAGCGAAGCTCCAGGGCGCGCCGGCGCCGTCTCCGCCGCTGTGGGCGCGCCGGCGCAGCGGCGGCGTCGAATCCAGGCTGCGCGCCATTACTCGCGCGGTCAGGTGGGCGATCAGGTGAGTGGTCGCGTGCGCCCACCGATCTCGGCGAGCTGCAGAGCTGCAGATCACGATACGCGCGTTCCCACCGGCACCTCGCGGTCTACGGTGAGAAGCGGCACCCGGCCGTCGTCGAGCTCAACGCCGAGAACCAAGACCTCGGATCGCATCGGCCCGATCTGCTTCGGCGGAAAGTTCACCACCGCGATCACCTGTCGGCCTACCAAGCCTTCCGGCCGATACAACTTCGTGATCTGTGCGCTCGACTCTTTGATACCGATCTCGGGTCCGAAATCAATCTGCAGCCGAAACGCCGGATGGCGCGCCTCCGGGAATTCGGAGGCCTCCACGACACGCCCTACGCGCATATCGACCTTCGAAAAATCCTCAAAGCTGATTTGATTCGCCATCTGCCGCCCCTTTGCTGCGCCCCGCCGAGCCGGGCCGGGCGCCTCTACGCCACGCGATTTCTCTGCACACTGTAACCCCGCGGGCCTCGGCGTTACAAGCGCGGCTCTATTCCGAGCTCATACTCGTCGGTCACTGCGCGATACAACTCGCCGAAACTGAGGTGCTCCGGCTCCTCGAACGCCCCAAAGTACTCTACCTTCATCGCGACGTACAAGCGCGGTAGCATGTAGGTGCGCATCGCTTTCGCCGCCAGGCCGGCCGCCGGCGCCTGCCTGCCGCCGGAGGACACGTCGCTGCGGTAGCGCGCCATCACGCGCTGCAACTGCAGCAGACCCATAACCGGATTCGCGAGGAACCGCTCACGCCGGTCGTGCTCGTAGGCCCGGTAACCGATCGTTTCGCCGATCCAGCGCAGCCGGTCGCCGGGTCGCCCGCCGGGCAACACCTCGAGCGCTTCGCGCGGCCCGATTCGCGTGCGTCTACCGCCGGTCTGCACCGCAAACTCGCCCGCAACGCTCGCGAAGATCGTGGCGCCGTCGGACGCCGCGAGCACCACCAGCTCGCCGCTCGGACCGGAGGTGCCCGGCAGTCGCTCGCGCGAGTCCACCACCACCGTCACGGTGCTGCCGAAACGCTCGAGCTCAACCGCGGTGATCTCGGGCTCGCCTTCGCCCGCCTCCACCGCGTCGGCGTCGATCTCGAGAAGAAACTCGCCGAGGGTCGGGGTAACCTTGAGGACCCGGCGGTCGTTGGATCGTTGCTCGCTCACCGCGGCAACGCTGTAAGCGCCGAAGCGCAGCCGACCGCCGGGAAACGCGAACTCGCGCCGCTCCTCGGCGCCGCTCGCGATCACGCGGTGCGGCACCTCGTCGTCCTCGGGCTCCGGCACGGCCTGCTCGGTGGAGCTCGCCGGGGCCACACGCCCCGGCCGCATCGAGGACAGGATCGCGAGCGGGCCGCGCATGCCGTACAGATCCGGCTCGGCCCCCGAGCCTCCGAGTAACAACGCGTAGCGTTCCTGTGTTGTGGTTTCTATCTCGACGATACTCGCGCTCGCGCCGTCGAGCTCACGCTCAAAATGCCGCCGCATCGCTCCGGTGTCCGCAAACTCGCGATAGCTGTCTTCGTAGATCGGCTGAATCGAGCGAATCCGCGCGCCGGCGAACCCTAACTCGGCCTCGGCGAGGCCGTCCCACAGTAACTCAAGGTCGGGAGCGAGGCGCAGGATCTCGCGATCGAGCACAAACGGCGTATGCGACCACCCCGCGGCCTCCCCGGCCTCGAACTCCGCAAAACGCTCGAGAAACGCCGCAATCGCCGTCTCGCTGCGCGCCGGAGGAGGCCCTACGGTTCTACAGCCCGCCGCCACCACGCTCAACGCCACCATAGCTAGCACAACCCACACAAAACGGGCGGTCGAGCTCCGGCCCCCGGAGTGCGCCCCACGCAGATCAAAATACCGCATAATCACCCTCGATAGTATCCCACTCCCGAGCGAAACACCAGAGTGCGCGCGTGCAGCGCGCGTGCAGCGAGAGCCGCCGGCAGCGCTTCGGCGGAATGTGCTACAGTAGGCGCGCGATGACACCCCCGAGGATTTCCATCACGCTGCGTGCCGAGCTCGTTCTTATTTTGGTGACCGTAATCTGGGGCGGTACCTTTATCGTGACACAGTCGGGACTCGGCGATATCTCGCCGGTTCTATTGATCGCGCTGCGATTCTGGATCGCGACCGCGCTCGTGGGGGTGCTGTGGCGAGACCGGCTCCGCGGCGTCGGGCGGCGCGCGGTCGCTCACGCGGTACTGCTCGGCGCGCTCTTGACCGCGGCGTACATCGCGCAGACCGTGGGGCTGCAGTACACCACCGCGGCGCGCTCGGGGTTCATCACCTATTTGTTCGCAATCTTCATCCCGCCGCTGCAGTTTTTCATCGCGCGCAAGCCGATCTCGGCCGGCAACCTGCTCGGGCTCGCGATCGTGTTCTTCGGCACCTACGTCTTCAGCTCACCCGCCGCGGGAGGCCTCAACTTCGGCGACGCCGTTACCTTCATCAGCGCGGTGACGCTTGCGCTCTACATCGTGTACCTCGACCGCTACGCGCGCGCGAGCGACCCGCGCGCGCTCGCGGTTCTCCAGTTCGCGGTGGTGGCGGTCTGCGCCACCGCAGCGACGCTGCTGTTCGAGCGCGCGGTCTTTATCCCGACCGCAGCGCTCGTCTGGGCGCTGTTTTACCTCGGGGTGCTCGGAACCGCCGGCGCGCTGGGACTGCAGACGCGTTTTCAGAAAGACACCACGCCGATCCGCGCCACGATCATCTTCGCGCTCGAGCCGGTGTTTGCGGCGGGCTTTGGTGTCGTTGTTGGCGGACAGGCGCTGTCGCCGGCCGAGCTCGCCGGCGGCGCGATCATCCTTGCGGGACTTCTGCTCTCGGAACTCTGGGCGTTTAGCCCGTGGCCGCGGAGGTTGCGGGCGGCACCGGATCCGAGCGCCGAGGCGTGGCCAGATCGTTGATCCAACGCCCCGAGAGAATGCGGGGCACGCCGGCGACGAGCTTCACAAGCTCCTCGATACCGGTGCAGAGAAACACGAGTTCCGGCGCGAGTCCCCACTGCAGCCCTGCCACCGCGACCAGCGGCACCCCTACAAGCCAGAGGATCCCGACATCCACCACCAGACTAAACACGGTGTCGCCGCCGCTTCGCAGCAGCCCCACCACGATATGCAGGTTCACCACCTTTAGCGGCGCAATGAACACAAATACCAGCATGATACGCGTCACGCTAGCGCGCACCTCGGGGGCCACCGCGTAGAGTCGCGGCACGAGCGGCGCGAGTCCCACCGCCACCAACCCAATCGCGAGCCCGAGCACCGGCGCCGCGATCATGATCGCGCGCGCGCGCCGCTGCGCCGCGTCCGGCTGTCCGGCGCCGATGGTGTTACCGATCAAAACCGCGGTAGCGCTGCCGCTTCCGATGAACACCACGAACAGCAGCCGGAACACCACATCGGCGATGTTATACGCCGCGACGATCTCGGTTCCCATCCGAGCAAACACCGCAACATACGCGGTCATGCCGCCGGCCCAACCGATTTCGTTCAAGAGAACCGGCACACTTGTTTTCCAGTACAGCCTGAGAAAGCCCCGGTCGAAGCTGAACCATTCGCCCGGCGTGCCGGCAAGCGGTTCCCGCCGCCGAAACGCGAGCCGTACCAGCACAACCGCCTCCCCGATTCGGGCGATCGTGGTCGCGAGCGCAGCACCCAGTACGCCAAGCGCGGGAAACGGCCCTACCCCAAAGATAAGCAGCCAGTTCAATACCGCGTTGAGCGCGATAGAGACCGCCGAGACCTGCAGCGGAAGCTTGGCGTTGCCGGTGGAACGCATCACCGCCGCGAACAACACCGAGGCCGCGGTTGCAAAGTAGCTCGGAGCTATCGCGCGCAGATACCCGACTCCGAGCGCGACGACGCGTACGTCGTTTGTGAACACCCCAAACACCTGCTGCGGGAACACCGCTGCGGCGGTGAAAAACACCGCCGCGCCGAGCGCCGACGGAACCAGTGCGGCGCCCACCGTACGGCGCACCCCGGCGAGGTCGCGGCGGCCCCAGTACTGTGCGGTGAAGATCGTCGCAGCGCTGCCGACGCCGAACAGGTACAGCATGAACAGAAAGAACAGCTGGTTCGCGATCGCGACCGCCGCGATCTCGACCTCGCCGAGGCGACCGATCATCACGGTGTCGATGAAGTTAAGCGAGGTAAGAAGGAAGGTGTGCAGCGCAATCGGAGCGGCGAGCCTCGCCAGGCCGGCGAAGAACGCGCGCTCCGATTCGTAGACCGTGCCGTGCGCGTGTGATGTCGTCATGCGTACCCTCGGGGCTCAGGATACGCAATACCGCGCCCGGTTGTCAGCCCTATTGTCGGC
>PUOW01000350.1 GCA_003552185.1 Spirochaetaceae bacterium | reverse complement strand
TTCAATCAGGAACTTCACATCAATTAGGACAGCATTTTGCAGAGGCCTTCGACATAAAGTTTGAGGATGAAGATTCTGAAGAAAGAACGGCCTGGACCACGAGCTGGGGTCTTTCAACCCGTACAATAGGAGCATTAATCATGGCGCATGGAGACGACGATGGGCTAAGACTTCCTCCAGAGGTTGCTCCAACACAGATAGTAGTCGTACCAATCTTCCAAGAGGACAACCAAGAAGAAGTAATGGATTACGCAAAAGGAGTAGTTGAAGATCTGGAAAACAGTGCTGTATGTGGTTGCGGAAACTGCAGCTGTGGCTCAGACCTGAGAATCAAACTAGACGATAGAACTCATAGGACGCCGGGCTACAAGTTCAATGAATGGGAGCTGAAAGGAGTCCCGCTCAGAGTCGAGATAGGTCCTAACGAAGTAGAACACAAAGCAGTTACAACCGTTAGAAGAGACAATGGTGAAAAAGAAATGGGTGTCGATAGAGAAGAGTTCATCAATTCTGCAGAAAAACTCCTTGACAGTATTCAGGCCTCTATGTATGACGAATTAGAAGAATATCTGCAGGAAAATATTAGAGAGGCAGACTCCAAGAATGATATTCTCTCAACTATTGGCAAGAATAGAGGATATGTCAAAACGCGATGGTGCGGAAAAGAAAGTTGCGAAGGAGAGATTAAAGACCAAGTCAGTGCAGAAATTGTAGTTCTACCATTCCAGGAAGACTCAAAGCCGGCCACTATACAGGCCTCAGATGAAAAGATTGGAGGAGAGTGTGCAGTTTGCGGAGAAAATGCAGAGAGATGGGCTTACTTCGCGAAGAATTATTAACTTCTTTATTTTTTAGTCTATATGGCCATCCTATATTTAAAATTTCAAGTACTTGTTGTTATTATGCAGTCACGATTTTACGATGTTGCTGAGGCAGGTTCGGAACTTGCATATGAAGGCAACCATCAAGAATTGCCTTTCGATTTTTATGAAGAGCTGGTTTTAGAAAATGACATAGAATCTGATAGGCGATTAGAAAATGAAGAAATTGATAACGTTGTTTTAGATTTAAGCACCTTATTAAGCGGTTACCTAAATCATCAATGGGAAAGAGATTTTGAGGTAGGAGATGACAGAGTCTACGAAACATTACAAGACACTTTCGGAACTGACTTAGCATATCACTGGGAAACTAGCGAAGATGACTTTAACCATGGCACCTTCCATGATGAAATTAGCCCTAAAGAAATATTTCAAAGTATTGCAGAACTATCCGAGCAAGCTGAAATATTCTATCCAGACCATACAATAGATTCCTTAAATGCAGCCAAAAACAAACATGTCAGCGATTTAAAAGAACAAGGGTTCAGTTGCTACGAAGAATTCTCAAATAAGAAAAACGATTACAAAAAATTCCGCACCCAAATAATATCCGCGTTAAATTCAGATGCAACAGAACTCCACGCAATGCGTGATGCAGGAATGTACGAAGAAGCAAGTAACAGATACAGCAGCAACAGCTTCAAAACACTAAACTTTACCGAAGATGACGTAATAATTAACGCAGCAAACCAGCTAGAAGGAACTACAGCAATAGCCACATTCGATACCGACTTTCTAAAATCAAATCTAACAGCGCTTCCACCACACCTACTATCACAAATATGGAAATAACCCAATTCTCAGAATAAAAAATTCTAACATTATGATTCTCAAAAATATTCGATATTTAGTCACTCAGGACTCTGATAGGCAGATTCTGGAGAATATTGACTTAATTATTGAAGGCGATGAAATTTCAGGCCTTGGAAGAAATCTTTCTACAGAAGGTCATGATGTGATTGATTGTAGCGATAAGGTTGTGATGCCGGGATTAGTTAATGCTCATACTCATGCTGCAATGACTCTATTGAGAGGAATCTCCGATAATAAAGAGTTGCAGGCCTGGCTGGAGGAAGATATTTTCCCTGCGGAAGAAAAAATGGGTCCAGAAGAAGTTTACATTGGATCTCTATTGGGTTGTGTGGAGATGCTTGAGTCCGGCACAACTACGTTCAATGATATGTATGCTGAGATGGATGAGGTAGGCCGAGCAGCGGATAAATCAGGGATTCGCGCAGTACTTGGTCGAGGCCTAATGGATGTTGATGGCGGTAGAGAGGAAAGAATGGATGAAGCATTAGAATTGGTTGAAAGATTTGAAGATCATAACAGAATTGAGACGAATATTGCTCCTCATTCGATTTATACTGCTTCAACTCAATTATTGAAAGAGTGTCGGGAGGCCTCAGAGGTTCTCGAGAAAAAACTGCATATCCATGTTTCGGAGACGGAAAAGGAGAACAGTGATTCGGTAGATGAGCGAGGCCTTACTCCTGTACAGTATTTAGATGATTTAGGTCTTGTATCTGAGGATTTGATAGCGGCGCACGGAGTTCATTTAGAAAATAGAGATAAGGAAATTTTAACTGAGAAAAATGCAACTGTTGTTCATAATCCTTC
>PUOW01000114.1 GCA_003552185.1 Spirochaetaceae bacterium | reverse complement strand
CGGCGCAGCGTTTGGTGCGCCGCTCGCGTGGTCGTCCGCCCCGCCGCGTGGGGCGCCGCCGGGGGCATCCTCGCCGCCGGGCGCATCCTCGTCGGACGCGCCGCTTGGCGCTCCACCGGGCGCATCCTCGCGGCCGCGCGCACCGCCGGACGTTTCTGCATCGGCGTCGGCATTCGCGGCGGTTTCCGCGGAAGCGCGGGAGGCGCGGCCGGCGGTGCCGGCGGCGGCTGCGGCCTGCTCGAGCTCTTTCACGATCGAGCTCATCCCGTGCTCGTGAAACAGCGGGATCGCGGCGGCGTGGTTGAGCTCTCTCAGGCGATACCTCTCCCAGTCGAAATCGAGCGGCACCTCGCACTCGAGCGTAATGAGGTCGTAACTGAGGTAGGCCTCGTCTCGCCCGGCCTCGAGCTTTTTGCGCTGCGATGCCGAAGATATCTGATCCAGAGAGCTATAGATCGAGTCGAGGTCCGGGAAGCGCTGCAGAAGCGCGGCGGCGGTTTTCGCTCCGATTCCGGCGACTCCGGGCACGTTGTCCGAGCTGTCGCCGACAAGCGAGAGATACGAGAGCACCTGTTCGGGGTACACGCCCCAGGTCGCGTACACCTCGTCGCGGCCCAGTTCGGCAAATCCGTCGCGCTCGGGCTTCAGCACCTTCAGCGGACCGTCGACGAGCTGCAGCAGATCTTTGTCTCCGCTGATCACCCGGCACTCGGCTCCTTCGTCGCGACACCGCATGCCGATCGTCGCGATGATATCGTCGGCCTCGTAGCCGTTCACTCGCAGCATCGGAATCTCGAGTGCGTGTAAGATCCGCTCGATCACGGGAATCTGAGCGGTAAGATCCTCGGGCGTCTTGTCGCGCGTGATCTTGTACTCGGGGTACTTCTCATGCCGGAAGGTAGGGGTTTCGGAGTCCATCACCGCGATGAAGTACTCCGGCCGGTACTGTCGCAAGAACCCGAGCAGAGACCGGAAGAAACCGAACACCGCCGAGACGTTCTCTCCCGAGGGGTTGCGCAACGGAGTTCGAATGAAGGCGAAATACGACCGGTAGATTAAACTGTAGGCGTCGAGCAGATACACGGCATCCCTCATTTTTTATGTTCCGTCTTGTATGTCCCGTCTTGTATGTCCCGATCGATCGCGGGTACTAAGTGCTGATATCGATCGTGGAGGGTGTTAACGGCTCTGCGTAGACCGAGCGTCCCCGGTCGCGGTTTCGCAGCTGCCGCCCGTTCGCGAGCAGAACCTCGGCGGGCTCGGCGGACTCGGCCGATAGCTCGAAAGCGCCGGACGCCGGCGTAGCAACCGATTCGGCGGGCTCCGAACCGAGCCGCTCGCCGTACGCGGGCCGCCCGGCGTCCTCGAGCCGCTTGAGCACCTGCCGCTGCACCGAGCTCAAGGCAGCCCGCAGCGGAGGAATCTCACCCTCCTCGCGCGGATACGCAGCTCGATATAGATCGTCGAGCGGCTCTATGAGGCGCTGAAACGCGTCGATCTCGCTCACGATCTGCTGCTCGGTCTCGAACACCGCGACCGCGGCCCGGTCGGCCTCCGCTCCCGCCGCGTTGCCCGAAACGGCCGAATCGCCTGAAGCGCCGGTACCGGCGTACTCAAGGTCGAGGTCGGCGAGATAGCGAAGAAACCGCTCTTTCTGCTCGATTAAGCGCTCGCGCAGCGTTCGCAGAACCGCTGCTTTCTGCTCGGTTGTCATTGGATACCTCCCGGCGGGATAGCTCGCGGCATACCTTTCGCGACGCCTATCGACTACCCGGCGAAGTTGATGCCGCCGCCCTCGGTCTGAGCGCCGGTGCTTTCGCCGGCATTCGGCGCGCCGGAAGAAGCGATTCGTTGCCAGGCGTCGCGCAGGTCGGACATCAAGGGCCGGAGCGCTTCCAAAGGCTGCTTAGATTTCTGCAGATTTGCCTCTCGCAACTGGCGGTTGAAGAAGCTATAGAGGCTGAACAGATTTTCGGCGAGCTCCCCACCCTGTTCAAAATCAAGCGAGGCCATGAGCTCGGTGACGATGTCCTGCGCCTTGCCGATCGCACTGTTGACCACGTCGTAGCTCTTGGGACCGTCGTCAAGCGCTGAATGCGCTTGGTCGATCCGCCGTAAGGCCTCGTCGTACAGCATCACGATAATCTGCCCCTGACTCGCGGTCTTGACTCTCGTTTGGCGGTACGCATTAACTGGGTTGGCGTTGTAGCCCATTATATCCTCCGATCTGCGTCAACTGTAGCGCAGTTCTTAGCCATAAGCAAGCTGTGACTCGCGGCGTCGCCGGCCGACCCGACTTCACCGAGCGGCCCGGCGTCACCGGGCGCGCTCGATCAAGGTAGAAACCGGGACAACGCGGTACCCGCGTTCGATCAAGGCCTCGATCAGCACATCAAGGTATTGAAACAAGTAGTCCTCGCGCCCACCGTACGGTTTGCCTTCGTCCGGAGAACCGATCGTCATCGCGATGATCGATCCCGGTTTCTTGCGCTCTACCACGCGGTCGACGAGCTCGGCGCTCGGGCGATAGAGTCGCGGGATTCCGGAGGCGCTTCTTGCCGGGACCCAGTCCAGACTGTCGACGTCGCGCCCGACATAGGTATATCCGATCTCGGAGCCGGCCGTGACGATCGTCGTGTTCGAGAAATAGTACGGCGCGTGCCACAGCGGCGCGAGCTCGCGTCCGGTGATCGAGTAGTACTGGTCCTCGGTTCGCGCGAGTCCACGTTGCACGAACTCGCCGTCGACCTCGAAGCGTGAGCGTGAGAAATCGAAGTGGGTGTAGAACAGAGACCCCACCTCGTGCCCGGATGCCGCTATCGTGCGCGTCGCGTGCGGCTCACGGCGCATGAAGTCGCCGTTCAGAAAGAACGTGGCGGTGATGTCGTGCTCCCGCAGCGCTTCGAGCACCCGCTCGAGGCCGACCGAACTCTCGATCGCGTTAAACACAAACGCGACCTCACGCGCGCGAAGCCGAGACCCGTGCGTGAAGTTCGTGAGGCTCACCGGCTCGTCTTGGTCGGGAAACGGTTCGTAGCGCGGCTCCGGCAGCGGCACTACCTCGCGCGTTCTCAGCGAACTCAAGTGCCGCGCCATGAGACGATTGCGATAGCGTCCGGACTTGAAGCGCTCGGTGAATACCCGCACCCGCTCGTCGGCGGTTCGCGCGCCGCGTACTGCGAAGCGATCCGCGGCTTCGCTCGCGATCGCTGCGTGTTCTTCGGTGCCGCGGGGCTCCAAACGCCGAAGCGCGTAGCGCGACTGAATCAACACATCGCGTTCGTTGTTGAGCTCAAACCCGAAGCGCTGCGCCTGCGAGAACGCGAGAAAGCGCTGTTCACCTTCTTTGAGCCGAACCTTCTCGGTGAGATAACGCCCGGCGACCACCACCCTGTTGTCGTCTATCCAGCTGAGATGAAGCGGGTCGTAATGCGTGAATCGCGATTGGAGGCTCCAGTCGCGGTGATCGCGGAGGCTCAAGGCTCGCTCCGAGATCAGCGCGATCGTCCGTCCGTCGGGCGACAACGCCGCGTCGCGTAGGCCGGGGACGACCTCTTTGCGAAAGCGCCGCTCCGCGCCCGCGTGGTGCCCATCAAGCCGGTAGAGCCGGCGCTCCTGGTGATGCTCTTGCAGATACTCGCCGGTCTCGGCGGCATACGACGCACCGCTCGCCGTCCGGACCGCTGCGCCGGTCACGCCTTCGGCCTGGGTGCGGGTTTCGCCGGCGCCCTCGTTCACCAGCACCGTCGCGCGCCCGTCGCGTCCCCACAACACCCGCTGCACGCGCCCGTCGCGCGGCAACTCGAGATGCGGTGTCGCGAAACCGTTGCTCGCTCTTCCCTCGGCGTCGAGTTGATAGAGCGAGAGCGAACTGCCGTCGCGACCGACCATGATCTCGCGCAAATCCGGCGAGACCCAGAAACGCTCGAACGCCGGGTCGAACCGTTGAGGCAACCTCCCAACCGCATCCCCGACCGTGAGGTAACTCTGATACAGCGATCGCGTAAAGAAAGACTCAGTCCGCAAGCGATAGACCACGGTGCCGGATAGATACAGCAGCCGCGCGTCGTCGGTCCACCGAACGCTCGAGAGCCGCCCCGGCCCAATGCGTCGGTAATCCTCGGCGAACTCGCGTCCCGACTCGTAATGCCGCAGCGAGAACAGCAGCACCGAGCCTCCGCGCGCATACACCAACGCGTCGCCGCGGGGCGACCACGCCACCGGTTGTTCCCCGGTGCCTCGCTCCACGCCGGCGGAGATCTCGTGGCGTCGGCCGGTCTCTACCTCAACCAACACCAGCCGCCCGTACCCAACCGAGGTGGGCTCGAGGCGCGCGAGGTAGCGCCCGTCGGGCGAGTAGGCCTCGTCTTGAAGCCGTCCGGCCGGTAGCGGCTCCCCGTCGTGCGGAAACCGGTTGAGGGTTTCGATCTCGCGAAACCTGTCGGGCTCGGCGGCCGAGCGCACCGTACCGAAGCGGTTTCGAATTTGGATTCGGTCGGGGTTACGCAGCACCTGCAGCTGCTCCGGGAAAAAGGTAAGACGAGACAGCTCCGGCACCGGCGGCGGCTCATCGGCATCGAACGCGTGCGACAGATCCAGCTCATCGGGCACCCGCTGCTCGAATAAGGTGGTGTAGCCCCCGTAACCGGGCGCGCGCACCTCGGCCTCAAACAACAGCGTGTTCTCGGAGCCGAGATCGAACCGTGTGAACTCCAACTCGGCCGCCGCGACGGTCGGGAGCATCAAAGCCGACAGCGTGAAGCCTAGAACTCGGGCAATCCGTGGTACGGTCATGATTATCAATTCCGTTTATAACTTCGGCAGTCCGGCAGTGAAGTTTTAGTTGGTGACACCAGTTTTGTGGGCTGAGCGCTCGACACAACCGCCGCACGGCAGAACTACCACAATGCTCGCCCATTCACTCCATCTGCGCCGTTAAATTGCGGCGTCTTAGTACGCTTCGTGTCGGTACATACGGGCCTACAACAGCTCCGCGGCCAGCTCGGCGAGCCGACTGCGCTCGGAACGATGCAGCGTCACGTGCCCGAAAAGATCCTGACCCTTGAAGGTTTCTACCAAGTAGGTCAGCCCGTTTGAGTTGGCGTCGAGATACGGACTGTCGATTTGAAACGGGTCGCCGGTAAGCACCACTTTTGACCCCTCCCCGGCGCGGCTGACGATTGTCTTGATCTCGTGCGGAGAGAGGTTTTGGGCCTCGTCGATGATGATGAACTGGCCTGGGAGCGACCGCCCGCGAATATACGACAACGCCTCGATCTCGATCACGCGATTGTTGATCAGTTGGTCGATGCTCTTGATGTTCTGCTTCTTGTAGGAGCTGAGAATTAGCTCGAGATTGTCGAACAACGGCTGCATCCAGTGCGAGAGCTTCTCACCCTTTGCGCCCGGGAGATACCCGATATCCTTGCCGAGCGGAATAACCGGGCGGCTTACCAGCACCCTGTGGTAGGCTCGGTCCTCGAGCGTCATCTGCAGCCCGGCGGCGATCGCGAGCAGGGTCTTTCCGGTCCCGGCCTTTCCCACCAGCGTCACCAGATCCACCTCTTTGTCGAGCAGCAGCTCGAACGCGATCCGTTGCTCCTGGTTCAGCGAGCGAATGCCGGCAACCGCCGGCATCTTATGGTCGATATACGTTACGCTCTTCGACGCCGGGTCGTAGCGTGTTACGATGCTGTCTCCACCGCTCTTCTCGCGTAGCAGTACGAAATGGTTGGGCGGGCAACTCTCGGTCCAGGTGAGGCTACCGTGTTCCTTGACGACGTGGTAGTTGTCGGTGCTGACGTCGACCTGGGTGAAGCCGGCGTAGAGCTTATCGATGTTGACCTTTTGCTTCTCGTAATCGACCGCCTTGAGACCCAACGTGGTCGCCTTAACGCGCGCATTGATGTCTTTTGAGACGAAAAAGACCTGCCCCTCGGGGTTGTTTTGCTGTATCTCGTAGGCCGAGAGGATGATCTTGTTGTCGGCGCGGTCCTCGAGTAGATCGGTCGGCATCTCGCGACTCTTGGTGATCGAGACGCGGAGCGTCACGTTGTTCTCGATCTTTACGCCTTGGCTCAAGCTGCCTCGCCGTCCCGCTTCGTCGAGAAAGCGAATAGCCGAGCGCGCGTTGCGCCCACGCTCGTCGCTGTAACCCTTGAGGCGGTCGAGCTCCTCGAGAACCCAAAGCGGCACCACCACCTCGTTCTCCTTGAAACTGAGAATCGCGTCGGGCCGATGGATCAAGACATTGGTATCGATCACGAAGGTCTTGGCCCCGCTCCGTTCTTGGCTCACCGCTCCCTCCTGTTACTGCCCCGCACCGTGTTGGTGTAATTCATTGATTCGTTCGAGAAACAACGCGCTCTGCGCTCGGGCCTGCCCCTCAAACATAGCGCTCCCGCCGATCACGCGGCAACCGGCGCTACGCGCGCGGCGCAGCCAGGCGGTCTCCGGCGGCGTATACACGATATCGTACGCGACCTCGCTCCCGTCGAACTCATAGAACGGCAGCGGGTCGGCCTCGATCTCGGGCTCCATCCCGATGCTGGTGGTCTGCACCAGCAGGTCGCGATACGCTCGAACAAGACTGTGTGAGGCCGGCTCCAACGCGGCGCAGCGCGGCACCGGGATTCCGAGCTGCTCGGCAAGCTCCTCGGCGAGCGTTTGCGCCCGTTCCACGGTGCGGTTGAGGATGAGAACCTCCGCGCCCTGCGCGAGCAGCCCGTACACCACCGCGCGCGCCGCACCGCCGGCGCCGATCACGGTGCAGCGTACGCCGGTTAACCGCGGCCCTCGGGGGGTGCGCAGCCCGTGCGCGTCGCGCAGCCCGTCGGCGTTGCGCAGCCCGTCGGCGTTGCGCAGCCCCGGATTCTCGGCCGGCTCGGCGCTCCCCCATACCTCAACGAGCGGCTCAAGAAAGCCGTGGAGATCGGTGTTGTACCCGTGCCAGGTGCCGTCTGAGCCGCGAATCGCGGTGTTGCACGCGGCGATTGCCTCGACCGCGGGCTCCGCCCGGCTCAGGAGGCTGCGGATGCCGCTCTTGTGCGGAATGGTTACCGAAACGCCTTGGAGCCCAAGGCGGTCGGCCACCGCCGGGAAGGCGCTCAGATCGTCGAGCTGAAGCGGGATGTAAACCGCGTCGAGCCCGCGAGACCGGAATACCGCGTTGTGAAACTCGGGCGACCGTGAGTGCAGCACCGGGTCGCCGATTACCGCAAACACCGCGGTCCGCTCGGAGAGCTCGTGGTACCGGTACATCCCGTGGAGCGCCTCGGCGGTGAGATGTCCGGGTGCCGCCGACGAGCCTTCGTCGGATGAACAGTAGGTCAAGAACGAGCCGAGGCGCGCGGCGAGGATGCGTCCGGCTACGCCGTAGGGGCCCATCGCAATCACGATTCGCCGTCCCGGCGCTACCGCATCGCCGGCCTCGAGAATTCGGAGGAACTCCGCCGAACCTGCCGCCTGCACCGCGAGTTTAGCGATCTCGTTCGCGTGTGTTGCGGTACGCGCAGCCCGTTCCTGCAACTCGGCGGGTACTCCGTCCGGAGCGTGGTACGATCGGATGATCGTGGCTCCGGCAGCCCCGGCCGCCGCAACCACGCTCGGCTCGGCGTCGCTACCGAGGAGGTCTTCCTCGAGGTCGAGGTACGCGAACTCCCCGCTGCGCACCGCTTCCTCGAGGACGCGCAGCCTGAACCGTTCCGAGCCACGATACCGGCCTCCGTCGGCGGCGCGTCGTATCGTGAGAATGACCGCAAGCGCGCCGCTTTCGGGTGGCGGCGCCTGCCGTTCGCCGCGGGCCTCCGCGGCAATCGCGGCAAGCCGGCGACCCCAGCCCACCGCGACCGCGTCGACGGCCTCATCCGGAGGCACCTCATCCTGGGCCGCGCCTGCGGCGAGGGCGCCGCGGGTGGGCGCCGCGCGATCCACAGCGATATCCGCCGCCCGGCCCGCGGCGGCCTGCAGTTCGGTGAAGAAGTCGGCGCGCAACTCGAACAGGTCGAGATGCGCTGCCCGGCTGCGCAACTGCCGCAGAGCTCCGTCGGCGCTATCGGCGGTACTGCTCAAACAGATCATAGAGGTTTCCTCGTTCGCACATCAGTCGGCAGGAAGCCGCTCGTTTTGCTGCAATATCCTGCCGAAGCGTTCGGCGGAAACCGGGTAAGAGAAGTAATAGCCTTGAAACCGGTCGCAGCCGGTCTCGAGTAGAGCCTCGAGTTGCTCACGACCTTCCACGCCCTCGGCGAGGGTCTCGAGCCTCAGGCCGTGAGCCATCGTCACGATCGCGCGGACGATCTCGCGACTCTCGCGGCTACTGTCGACCGACTCGACGAAAGACTTGTCTATCTTCAGCGTGTCGAGCGGAAATCGTCGCAGGTAACTGAGCGAAGAGTACCCGGTTCCGAAATCGTCGACCGAGATTCCGATGCCGTAACTTCGCAGCTCGGCCATCTTCTCGATGACCTCCTCGGGCCGCTCCATCAGCGCGCGTTCGGTGATCTCAAGCCGCAGGGCCGATCCCGGAAGCTTGAGCGAATCGAGCACACCTACAACCTGCTCCACTACATCGGGCTGCTGGAGCTGCGAAGGATCGATATTCACCGAAACGTAGTACTCGCCGTTTCCGGTACGCGAGATCCAGGTTTTGAGTTGGCGGCATGCCTGATACAACACCCAGTGCCCGATGAAGCGTACCCAGCCGGTGCTTTCCGCAATCGGCATAAAAACGCTCGGGGTTATGGTGCCGAGATGCGGGTCCTCCCACCGGATCAGCGCCTCGGCCCCCCCGAGCACGCCGTCACGATCTACCAACGGCTGATACACGATGCGAAAGGACTCAAAGCCTTGCCGTACCGCCGAGACGATGGCACCTTCGATCTCGAGTCGACGGCGGTACATCTTCCCCATATCAACGGTGTATAAGACCGTTCCTTGTTTGCTGCGCACGCTCTGCTGCAACGCGATATTTGCATTACCGATGAGATGGACGCCTTCACTATCGCTGTCGGTGGTGATCGTGAGCCCGATGTGGCAGCCGAACGCGATGTCGTTGGCCGGCCCCTCATGCGGCTCGCGGACCGCTTCCTCGATCTGCGCGCAAAGGTCCAGAGCACTGTCGTGATTCGGCACGCCCGACAGGATCACGATGAACTCGTCGACCCTATCGCCTTGAAACACGGTCTCACCGACAACCGAAACGATGCGATGAGCGGTTCGAAACAACAGCACCTTGTTGCGGTCGCGATTGTCTTTTATTTTTTCGTAGGCCTCGTCCAGCCTAATGAGGCCCACCGCGAGCGCGTCGCCATGCCCGTTTCGGTTCGCGAGGGCTTCCTCGAGCGCACCGTCGAACAGACGCCGAATAGGTAGGCCGGTGTGGGGGTCGTGCTTTACCAACGACTCGAGCTCGCGGTTGCGATCCTCGAGCGCCGAAATCCTCTCACGCAGAGCACGATTCTCTTCCTCAAGCGTGCTAAGCTTGAGGTTCGCTTCGAGGTCACTCGAAGTTTGTGACGTTGCCCCTGCTTCGCTCACTACGACAGCGAGTATAGCACGTCCGCCGACCGTTCCCAAGTCACCGCTCGGAAAACGCGAACGGAACCTCGAGAAACCGTGCCAAGGAACGGCCCACCTGTTCGAGCTCCTCGCGCGCACTACTGCTCTCGAGGGTGTACGCGGCGGTCTCGGTTACTGCGTGAAGCACATAGACGCGGCTCTTGGCGCCGGTGATGTTCGGCTCATCGGAGCCGCCCGTTTCTTCGTTGTCGGGCACACCTACTCGAGTGTTGCCGACCGGACGCTCGAGCCGCCGAGTTTGAAGCGTAATGCTTTGAATATCGTCGAACGCAACTCGCACGGTACGAATGCAGAGACCGGCGATCACGCTTTGTATCAGCAGTTCGCGTTGCGCGCGATGAAAGACCTTGCGCTCATCGTAAGCCGCCATCGCAAGGCTCCCGCCGATGAGCGCGAAATAGAACACCGTTCCGAACAGATTCGGGCCTTCGAGATCCCGCTGCGGGTCGAGCGTAAACAGAAACGCGATCAAGAGTACTACCGCGATCACCGCAAACACAAGGCGCCGGGCCGCGCTCACGCGCAGCACCAACGCCTCGCCTTTGTAATCCAGCAGTTTGATCTGCGGCTGCGGTAATACCATCCCGCCGCGCTACTCCAGCGCCTTGGTGCAGAGATCGGCCGCAATCTCGGTGACGTAGTCGGAGTTTTCAAACGCCGAGACCCGCACCGCGCGAGACACGATCGGCCCTGCACCGCGTGCCCTGAGCTCGCGGTTGATCCTCTCTACGACACGCTCGTGTGGGTGGTATCCACACACCACATTGATTACGCGCCTGCCGCCGAGGTTCGGCAGATTGCTGAGAAAAGTGCGCATGGCCGGCGTCATGGTGGAGGCCCACACCGGGCCCACAAGCACCAGCAGGTCCTCATCGCCGAGCTCCGGATACGGCTCAAGCTCCACCGACCGACGGAACGCCGCCATGAGGGCGCCCATTACCGCCCCGGTCGAGTTCTTCGGCGTCAGCTTAACGCTATCTACGCTCACGTTGCGGGTGTCAAGCTCCCGCGAGATCGCCTGCGCGAGCTTTTCGTTCTTCCCCGACACACTGAAATACACTACGGTTGCTTTCACGGTTACACCTCGCAGCCTTTGCGGCTTTAACTTGTCATGCCTTCCGCACGCTCTTCTTCAGGCAGCGGCTTCAGCCGATCCACGATCATGATCAATCCGCGGATGCCGATAACCGCGCCGAACGCGGCGGTTCCCAGTTTTCCACCGATACCGCCGAGATACGGAGCAGTATACATCAAAATGAACGCGCACAACACTCCCGCCGGCAGCATCCAACGCGCTTGCTCAAAGCGGTTGGTTCCGGACATACCGGCGTAGGTGGCACAGGTTACGCCAATAGCCAGCGTGCCGCCGAGATCCGCGCCATATATGGGAGGCAGGAGAATTCCGCCTGCGAGCGCAACCATACCCGACGCCATGACCGGCCCCTGACCGAACCAGACGCTGAGAACAAAGGTCAAAAAGGCCCCGATCACGCAGTAGACGACCAGCAGCCCTCCGACGTCCCACTGCATCACCGCGTCCGACAAGGTCGGCAACCCCAGAACCGTGGCAGAGAATACGCCACCGGAAAACGCAATGGTACCGAGCTTTCCACCGAACCCGTTGAACACGTGTTTGCTCATTACGAACAACACTCCCGCCGCCGCACCGGCGAGCGCCAACCCTCCGTGGTTGAACACCGCTCCGGACGACATACCGACGAACGCTCCGCAGTACAACGGAACCGCGTAGGGCTTGATAACCGCGGCGCCGAAGATCCCTACCAGCCCCGACGCCACTACCGCGCCGTGGCCGAGATCAACGCTGAGGATGAACGTAATCATCGCCCCGGCAAACACCGACAGGAAACTGAGTATATCCGGCGGCAGATTCCAGCGTTGCTCCTCGGTATCACCGAGATACGCGTGGCGCCATTCGCGTCCCGACTCGTACAGAACCGCAATCGTAACGACCGCCAGCACCACGCCGACGAGGGCGTAGTTCTGAAACGACTGGTACGTGCCGGCCGCATACAGCCAGATCGTGAATCCAAAGAGGATGAGAAACCCGACGATTGAAATCAATCGCCTATGTGTTAGTTTATCAACCGGCATTGAGGACCCCCCAAAAAAAGTGTGCTACAGCGGCGGCGTCTAATCCGCAAAATGCCGACGGACGCGTATT
>PUOW01000441.1 GCA_003552185.1 Spirochaetaceae bacterium | reverse complement strand
TCGCGCTTTATCCAACCTTGTACGCCCTGGTCGGCCACGCTCCCGTCTTCGAGACCCTGCTGAAGGCTTCGGTGGCCGCGACGCTCCTGCTGCCGGCAGCGTTTCTGATGGGCGGCACCCTCCCGATGATGGGACAGCACCTGATCCGGACGCGCGACCGGCTTGGACGAACTGGCAGCGCGCTGTATGCGATCAACACCCTCGGCGGGGTGGCCGGGGCGCTGGCGGCGGGATTCGTGCTGCCGATCGCACTGGGCTTCCGGGATGCGTACCTGCTGGCTGTGGGAATGGATCTCGCGGTCGGGCTTGCGGCCCTCGCGCTCGCCCGAGGGCAGCCGGCGCTCATTCCTGCCAAACCGCGCTCAGTGCCCCGGTCGGTGCGGCTGCCTTCCCTGGTCTGGCCGATCGCGTTTCTGTCGGGAATAATCACCCTGGCGGTCGAGGTGATCTGGACCCGGCTGTTCGCCCAGGTGCTGCAGAACTCCGCGTATACCTACGCCCTGGTGCTGAGCAGCTTTCTGGCTGCATTGGCGCTGGGCGCCGTGCTGGCGAACCTGCTGAACCGGCAACGCCTGGTCCCCCCGGGCGGGGTGCTGTTTGGTCTGTTGGCCGCTTCCGCCGCGATCGTCGCGGGAACGCCCTGGCTGTTCCATCAGGTGACCGACGGCATGAGTTACCTCGGTCGCGGACAGGACTTCCAGGGCTACGTACTGGCCGTGGTTCAGGCCACGTGGCTGGTCATCCTGTTGCCGGGCATCGTGCTCGGCGCGGTGCTGCCTTTCCTGTTGCGCCTGCTGGAGACCTCGGAGGCGGCGCCCGGCGAGATCCTCGGCCGACTGGTTGCGGCCAATACCGCGGGTGCGATTCTCGGGGCGCTTGCAGCGGGGTTTGTGCTGTTGCCGGTGCTCGGCACCTGGAACGCGCTGCTCGGGTTGGGCGCGTTGTATGCGGGCCTCGCGTTGCTTCAGGGTCTGTCGTTATTGCGAATCCGGGACGCGGGGCGCACCATTGAACACCGGCCCGCGCACGCAATGGCAGGCCGCCTGCGCCTGCCGGTCAGCCTGATCCTGGTCGGCGCGGTCGTAGCCACGGGCTTCGTCTACCGCGCTCGGGAATCGATCTGACGCCCTCGCCGGTCCGGGTGGATGCAAGGCGCGGCGAAACCCTGGTCGCGCTGCGCGAAGGGCGTGCTGCCCATGCCGCGGTGATCGAACGCGAAGGCGGTCTCAGTATCCGCGTGAACAACTACTACACGCTCGGGAGCACGCATGCCGCGATCGCCGAGCGCAACCAGACTTTTATCCCGCTGCTAGCGCACCCGGACCCGCAGAGCGTTTTCTTCCTCGGCATGGGCACCGGGATCACCGCCGGTGCCGCGCTGCTGCTGCCGGTGGAACGCATCGTCGTCTGCGAGATCCTGGGCGAGGTCGTCGAGCTGGCACGGGAGCACTTCCAGCCCTGGGTGAATGGACTGTTTGATGATTCCCGGGTAACGATCCACGCGGAGGATGGCCGCCAGTGCCTGGCGCGCAGCCCCGAGCGCTTCGATGCCATCATTGCCGACCTGTTCACCCCCTGGAAGGCGGGTACCGGCAACCTCTACACGCAGGATCACTACCGGCTGGCGGCCGAGCGGCTGAAGCCCGGCGGGATGTACGTGCAGTGGGTCCCGCTGTACCAGGTGTCCATGCAGGAACTCGCGATCATTTCCGCGACCATGGCCTCGGTGTTTCCGGAACTGACCTTGTGGCGCGGCGATCTGTACCCAAGCCGGTCGATCGTCGCGCTGGTCGGCCGCAGTACGGCCGAGCCGCTGGATCCGGAGGTGCTGGTGCGCAACGCGCGCCGCCTGCTCGACGCACCTGAACGCTCTGACGAATACTACGAGGCACTGGGCCTGCGTTTTTATGGCGGAAACCCGGGGCAGAGCCGCTTCTTCGATTATGCTCGTATCAACACCGACGACCGCCCGCTGATTGAGTATCTGGCTCCGCGCCCCCATCGTGCGGTGCTGACCGGCGCGGCCCGATGGGTGGTTGGGGCGGAACGGGATCGGCTGTATTCAGCCCTGTTCGATGCGCTGCCGCCGGAACAGGATCCGCACCTTAGAGCGCTGGACGAACGGCAACTGCGGCACGTCGAGGCCGGGCTGCGTTATGCGCTTTACCAGGGGGCTCGTGCCCGCGGAACGCGCCTCGACGCGCGTTCCGCGTGGCTGGACTTCCTCGAGGTTGCGACCCCACCGACCCGTTCGCCGGATTCACCGGCCGGACAGGCTGGATTCGGCGCAACCGGGTTCGGCGGGAGCGAGGGGAACTGACGCCACCCCTCCCCAGGGGGAAGCCTACGACGGGCGCAAACGCCGTTAGCCGACGACCTTCAGGGGACCGTGGTCATCGCAGTGATCCCCGTGCGGGTGATGCAGATGGCCGTTCACAAGATAGTCGACGTGGTCGCCGTGTGGCACGGGCTCGTGCCCGCAGCCCGGTCCGTGAACGTGACCGGCTTCGTGACC
>PUOW01000119.1 GCA_003552185.1 Spirochaetaceae bacterium | reverse complement strand
GTAGGTTGCGGGCGGCAGGCGGCCTCGACCGGCCCAGACGCCGGCGGATGCGCAGCGCAACGCCGGCCGCGCCGGGTCTCAGGGGCAGATCAGGATTCTGCGGCCCCAGAGACAGTCGGCGCAGGAGGGGCTGTTGAGCATGCAGTCGGCGGTGGTATCGAGGATGTAGTCGCAGCCGTCGCGCAGCTCGCAGTCGTGACATGAAGGATAGAGCGAGTTCCGGACGTGGTGGCGAAACCACATGTAGTCGCGCTCGTTCCATATCTCCACAAGGCTACGCTCGGTGATGTTGCCGTAGGAGTGCGCGCGCACATCGCGCCAGCGGCCCTGATAGTACTCGCGGCTGTCGTGCAGCAGTCGATAGCACGCGGTGACCTCACCGTCGTTTCTCACCACGATTGCGTTGTCCTGTACGAACGGACACGACCGCTCGGTCTTAACCTGGAACTCGGGGCGCTTCACCTGGGCGCGGTAGCGCAGCGCGTTGATGAACGGTTCGAGGATGTCGCCTTTGTGCAGCCACGCAACTTTGTCGGCGCTGCCCGCCTCGGGGCTAAAGATGAGCGACTCCTCGGCGAGCGCTTCCTCAACCGGCAGCATGTTCGAGAGGATGAACTCGTTTACCCCCATCTCGGCAAGCTCGCGCGCTTTCTTCGTTAACTCGGTCATCGAGCTCTTGGTGAGAACCCACTCCACGATCAAGCGTGGATGATTAGGCCTGCCCCGGTCTCGTCGTCGCGCAGCGATATTCTTGATGGTGCGCTCGAGCGTAGTGGCCTCAACATGCCCGAGCTGCCCACACTCGAAGCTCGTTACCACCCGGTCGATGTCGTGCTCGAACAGGAACTCGATCATGTCGTCGTTGAGCAGCACCCCGTTGGTCTGCAGCGACACCTCCACACCGCGCGCTTTGAGCTCGACCAGGACCTCGCGCAGTCGTGGATGTAGCAACGGCTCGCCGATGCCGCCGACGAGCGCTCGCTTGAGGTGCGGAAGCCCGTGCCGGATGTTGTGTAACACCGCGTCGAACACGTCGTCGTTCATCATCGCGAACGGGTTGATGAAGTTGTTGCGAAAGCACATGCGGCACGAGAAGTTGCATTGGTTGGTGAGCTCGAGGAACAACTTCTCGATCTGTTGGTTCTTGTAGAGGCGAAGCTCGCCCTCGCCGAGCCTATATAGCTCGCTGCCTTCCTCGTGCAGCTGTTTCATCTCCATCGCCGGCTTCTCCCGCGTCGGCCCGCCTCCGACTCGTGGGGCAATCTTGACCCTGATTGTTTGGTACCGTAGCATGCAATATATGCGTTGTCAAGCATATACGGCGCTCAATAGGGCGATCAGAACAGAAGCGAGGCGAGAAACATAAATCCGGGCAATGTCACGGCCGCCGCAAGATAGGTAAACAGCACGGCGCTTCCGACGAAATGTAGTTGCTCGGTGTCGCCGTAGCGCTTGGTAACGATCATGAGGTTGGTTGCCGGCGGAACCGCAGCCTGTAGCAGAATCGCGAGCCGCACTCCCCACTCGAGTTCGCCGCCGACCCCCGGCACCGGGATCACGCTCAGCACAAGCAGAAACAACGCCGGAAACACAACCAGCTTGTACAGCACAAATGCCCCGAACTCCGGCCGGTACCGTAGCTGCGTGTTCGGAACCGAGGCGAGGGCGCCGCCAAGCACCACCAGCACCAGATCTAGTGCAAGCGACGCGTTGACCGCGAGCCCCGCGGCGAGCGGCTCCGGAACAAAGCGGTATCCGTCGAACACCGCTATCGCCAAACCGCTGAGCACACCGACGATCGGCATGTTGAGCCGCGGCAGGTAGCGGCGCCAACGACCGGCTCGCGCGATGCCGCGCACGCGGGAGCCGCCGCGCCGCGTTTCGTCGCCCTCGTCGTCCCCATCCTGCCCGTCGTCCGCGGTCTTGCTGATATAGCTCACCGCAAAGCTCCAGAACACGAGATTGAACGCAAGCACCACGAAGAACATGTAGATCTGCAGCGCCGGCGGCGCGAGCGCAGCGAGAATCGGCAGCGGGATGTAGCCGGCGTTGTGCGTGGCAAACAGCGCGATCAGCTCGCGCGGATGGTCGCTCTCTCGGAACGCACCGACACGCCGAGTGAGCCAGGAGCCGTACGCGGTCTGCAGCAGCATGATCGCGAGACAGCCGAAGAAGAAGGCCGCCATCCAGGCCGGCCCGATATGCACTACCTCGCCCCAGTTCTCTGAAAAGCTATGGATGAAGTACAGCGGGAGAACTACGTTGAGGGTGAGAAACAACAGCGGCGCAAGCACCCGGCGCCGCACCGGCTCGATCTTGAACACCACAAAACCGAGCGCGGTGAGGAGCACCAGACGGAGTGCGGCGCCGAGAATGCCTGCCGCCATCGCGAGTGAGCCTTACACGGCTTTGGCGAGGATCTTGTTCATGCGCTTGACGAAATCGGCCGGGTCTTTCACCGGCGCGCCTTCCACGAGCAAGGCCTGGTCGAGCAGCAGAAACGCGACGTCTTCCACC
>PUOW01000420.1 GCA_003552185.1 Spirochaetaceae bacterium | reverse complement strand
ATCTTGCCCCAGTCGTCGAACAGCTTGATGCCGGTCTCGTGCCGCTCCTGCAACTGATTGAGGTCGTTGTAGAGAATGCTCTTGATGATCTCGGGATCGGTTCCGTCCACCACCAGCTGCACGCCTTTGCGCATGAACTCGTCTTCGACCTGATCGAGGTTGTCTTCAAGCGCGAGAAGACCCTCGCGGCGGGCGCGGTCCGAGAAGCCGACGAGCTCGTTGATCAGCTGCTGCTCGCGCCAATCGGCGGTTCGGAGCGCATGACTGACATAGCGCATGATACCGAGCATACGCGACAACGGGTTTGCAACCATCATCGCTCCGAACGATCCGCCGAACACAATCAGCACCGACTCCGGGCTGGCATAGACACCGAGCCCGGCACCCCCAATGATGATTCCGACGAACACCATCAGAAAGCCTGCGCCTACGCCAATAATGGTACTGAGATCCATACCCTACTCCTCGTTCTTAAATGCACCGATCAGCCGGCGGTAGGCGACAATCTCGTCAAACAAGGTTTGGTAGTCCTCCGCGACGATCAGGCGTTTACCCGAGAGCATCACCAGGGTCGTATCGGGGTTGGTCTCGATGTACTCGATCTGGTGCGGGTTTACATAGTAGGTGTTGGTTCCCCCGAGCCGCGTAACCTTAATCATCGAATTTAAATCCTACCGTTTTAGCGCTTGAGTGTTAAGACCTCCTGTAGCATCTGGTCCGCCGTCTGAATCGTGCGCGAGTTGGCCTGGAAGCCACGCTGCGTTACGATCATATCGGTGAACTCTTGCGACAGGTCTACGTTGCTCATCTCCAATGCGCCTGAAATAACCGAGCCCTTGCCGGCCACGCCGGCGGGCGTAATGTCTGCGAGTCCCGAGTTGATTGATTCGCGGTAGTTGTTCTCTCCGCTCTTCTCGAGGCCGCCCACGTTCGTAAACGATGCAAGTGCCACCTGGCCGAGCTCACGGTTGGTTCCGTTCGAGAACACGCCGGTTATCGTTCCCGACTGGTCGATGCGATAGTCCTCAAGGTAGCCCATCGGATTTCCGTTCTGGCTGAATACCTTGGTTGAACTCTGGGACGCGTACTGTGTCATGGAATCGGTAAACGCCCCGACCTGTCCGAGATTCAAGTTGAAGTCTTGCGTCACCGCTTCGCCCGGCAGCCCGGTGTCTTCGTCCTCCGGAATCGAGGTTTCGGGAACCTCAAACTCGAGATTCACAAACACCTCGTCGGTATCCATCATACCACCTTCAGGATTAAAAGCCCGGCGTAGCGTGCCGTCATTGTCGAATTCTAGGATGAAACTCTGACCGTCGGCGCTCGTGACGCCGCCGACCGAGATGTTTTGCTCCACCTCTTCATCGCCCTCAGGGTCTATCTGAACCGTGGTAAGCCACTGATTCTCTTCATCGGGCACGCGCGTGAACTCAACGCGCAGCGTATGCGTTCCGCCGAACGAGTTGTAGATGTCTTGCTCAACCACCCAGGTGCCCTCGCGGATCTGCTCGGCGGTGGCGTCCTCGGGAATCACCGGCGTCATTTTATTGAGATTGCTTGCGAGGTGAACCTCGGTGGTTTCCTGGGCCGGGTCCTTGCCGCCGATCGGAATCTCGAGGTCACCGATCTGCCCGGCGGTGTTGATCACCGTCTCGCCGTCCTCGGTCTCGGCCTGCCAGCCTTGCACCCGCATACCGTTCGCGGGATTGACGAGAATGCCTTCCGAGTCGACATTGAACGAACCGTCGCGGGTGTAGAGCTGCTCGTCGCCGTCGCGCATCACGAAAAAGCCGTTGCCCTGCACCGCGAGGTCGCTGCGCACCCCGGTGGTCTCGAGCGAGCCTTGCGTATGGATGGTGTCCACCGATCCGACCTGCATGCCGAGACCAACCTGCTGCGGGTTGATCCCCCCAACCTGCTCACGCGGGCGCGCCGGGCCCTGCGTCATTTGATAGATCATGTCCTGGAAGTTCACCCGTCCGCGCTTGAACCCGGTGGTGTTGACGTTCGAGACATTGTTACCGATCACGTCCATTCTTGTCTGGTGATTCTGAAGCCCGGAGACACCGGAGTACAGCGATCGCATCATATCGTTACGCCCCCTTACTTGCTAATGCGGACAACGTCTTCGTAGTCGTAAAACCGGTCGTTGAGCTTCACCTGCGGAAACTCACCGGTGGTAACCTGCTCAACCACGCCCTCGACGACGCTCTCGCCCTGCTGAACCTCAACGGTTCTCCCGACGAGTTGCGACGCGTGCCCTGAGTTCACCAGAGAAGAAAGTTTCCGGAACTCGTCCGAGATATTCGTCATCTGCTCGAGCGACGAGAACTGCGCCATCTGTGCGATGAACTCCTTGTCCTCCATCGGAGCGGTCGGGTCCTGATTCTGAAGCTGCGTGATCAGGATCTTCAAAAAGTCGTCGCGTCCCAACTCCTGCTTCGGCGCTCGTTCTTCATGCAGACTCTGATTGTACTGCTCGATCTGCGATTTCAAACGCGACAGCTCGCTGCCGCCCATCGTCGGATTAAGTTCCATCTGCGGATACTCCTTGTATTACACCATCAAATCGATGCGCGTTTCTTCTCTATACGACTCGGTCGCCGCCGGCACGCCGGCATCGAGCTCCTCGAGTCCTCGACCGCCCCCGGCGGTCGCGTGGCCTTGCTGATCGGCATCCGAGTTGCCGCCGACCGAAACCTCGATCCCGGCATTCTCGAACCCGTTCTCGGCCAACTGTTGCTGCAGGCTCGGCAGGTTCTGCTCGAACACATCGCGCACAGTATTATTCTCGACAATAAAGCGCACCGCGATTAGGTTGTCCTGCATCTGCATTCGCACCCGAACGCCTCCGAGCTCAGGCGGGTTCAGACTGAGGCGCATCTCGGCATCTCCGTCACCGCGGATCGTCATGCGAGCCTGCTTCAGTACCTGCTCCGGCAACTCGTTCCGGATGTGGCGCGCGAGCTGCGCCTCGGCCTGCTGCTGCGCCCCGAAGCGGGTGAGCGGCGCCTGACGGGTTGCGGCCGCGCTCTCGCCGGACCGGAGTCCCGCGGCACGGTCGGCGGCGCCGTCGCCGCCCTCGGAACGCTCGAGGCGAAACTCGCTTCTGCCGACCTCGCCCCGCGCGCTGGAGGAGCGCCCGGCGTTTTCGGCTGCGCCGCGCGCGCCGCGCACCGCTTCGGAGCGCTCTTCGCGCGCCTGCGAGCCCGCCGCGTCGCGCCTATCGCCACGCGCTTCACCCCGCGCGCGAAGGTCGCGCACCCGGATCCGACGATCGGACGCCTCGTCCTCTCGGTCGGTTTCGCGCCCGGCGAGCCGGGAGCCGGTGCGCTCGGAATCGTCTCGGTCGGCCTGCTCACGCTCGAGTGCCGCCCGGAGCCGGGCAACGGATTCCGACTGTACGCGCTCGGTTGCGCTCGCGTCTCCGGTTTCGCGCATGCGCTTCACCAGCTCGGCGATCCGCTGAAGATCGAGCGTTTCGGCGCGCGATTCCCGAGCCAAGCTCTCTGTTGCACGTTGCTCACCGTCCCCGCCCGGCGCGCGCTCGAGCGTTCGCAACTGCCGGATGAGCTCTTGAACCGCCTCGCGGTCCACCACGCGCTCTCGGGCACCGGTTTCACCTTGCGCGTCGGTATCGGCGTCGAGGAGGCGTAGCACCATCGTGCGCTTCAGTTCTGAAGCACCCTCGGAAGCCTCCCCGCCCGCGCGGCCGGCGTGAGCTTCAGTTGTGTCATCGTTTGCCGCTTGTGTGAGGATCTGCTCGATCGAGGCGAGAAGCCGACGCAAGGCCTGTGCGTCTGCTTCACCGGACTCGGCCTGCGCGGCCGGCTCGAGCTCTTCAGATAGCTTAGCCTGCGCAGACCGCGCGGCGTGATCGGCTGACGCGGCCGGCTTCGTCACACCTTCGCCGGCGACCGCACGTTCCGTCCGAAGCGACCGCCCCTCGCCGAGGTCGTGATCGGCGCCCGCCCGGTGTTCCCGGTTCGCCGGCCGCATTTGAAGGTCTCGGTCCTGTTGCGCCTCGATGAGGTGCAGCACTCGCTCGAGTGCTTCCAGGTCGAGCTCTGCGGCATCGGTCGACGCGCGGGCGCCGGCGTGCCGATTGCTCTCGTCCGCCCCTCGGCTCTCGTCCGCCCCTCGGCTTTCGTCGCCGGTTTCGCGGTCGAGCCGAACGAGGAGCGCCGCGACGGCCTCACGGAACTGCTCGGAGGCGCGCTCGGCACTCCGCGAGCGTTGATCCTCTTCTTCCTCGAGAGCGGCTCGGGCAACCTCGGCGTTTCGTGAGCGCTCATCGGCCTCGTGAGCCGCTCTGCTGCGGTCGTGCTCGAGCGCGCGCAATCGCTCACGGATGCGCTCCTCGATCCCGGCGTCGAGCTCGCGCATGCGATCGACGAGGCGGTCGGCGGTCCGGTGGAGCACCCGCTCGTCTACGCCGTTTCGATCAAATCCCAGACGATGAAGAATCTCAGGGCCGTCGGCACGCGAGGCCCCACCGCGGCGCTCACCCGGCGCCGGGAATAACGCGCGGTTGAGCTCGGACGAGAAGAGATCGGGGGGTTGAGTTCCGGACTGCGGGGCAAGATTGCTGAAGCGGGCGGACTGCCCGATGCTTCCGGGCCCCTTCCCGCCGGCGGCATCGAACGACGAAGGTGTTCCGCGATCCGTGGTCTTTCCGAACTGTCCAAACTGCCCCAACTGATACTGTTGCAGCACGCAGGCTCCTCCAGATCACTGTTCCGCCCTCACCGTCATCTTGCGCTGAATCTCGGCCGCGCGATCCGGCGGCATCTGCGCCAACCAGAGCGACACGAACGAGAAGGTGCCCTCTTCCTGAGCGAGCTCCTCGGTGACCCGGAACAGGTCGACTAAGTCCTGATCATCATAACTCTCAAGAATCTGCACCGCCTGGTCGGGCGGTATGTTCGTCAGATCCCGTGAGTTTTGAATCACAGCCTCCCTTCTATTCTCGTACTGCCGGACCCGCTCATTGAATGAAAATTCACGATCCTCGATCTCTTGCTCGCGAGTCTCGAGTTCCTCGCGCAGTCGGTCGATCTCGGCGCGCTCCTGTTCGAGCTCACGCCGGCGCTCCTCGAGCTCTTCTTCGCGCAAGGCTAATGCCTCGGCCTGTAGTTCGGCACGCTCGGCCTCGAGCAGATCGGGATCTTCCACTTCCTCAACCGGAGGGGGACGATCGACACCGACCAGTCGAAGGATCGGAGCAAAGGTACGACCGGTATCGATGACGCCGAGATAATCGAACCACAATGCGCCGCCGGTCGTCAGCACCGCTACCAGCAACACGAGCATCAGGATCTGTAATAATGGTCCAAAGCGTCTATACTCAGGCATACGCGCTCCTCCGTGCCTACTTCAGCGGTGTTCCTCGGTTCTTGTTCCGCCTCGCGGTGATGTTCACTCCGATTTCGTTCATCTCGGTAAGCTGATCGGCCCGCTCGCAACGGTAGTGCTCCTCGGCGCGACGCTCGCGTAACTTATCGAGCACCTGTTCCTCCCGCGCAACCTCGCGATAGCGCTCGCGCAGTCGCTCGCGCTCGGCGGAACGCTCCTGCAAGCGACGCCCGACCTCCTCGAGCGCGGCGTTTAGTCGCGCGATGTATGCCGCCTGAGCAACGCGGAACTCGAGATCGGCGCCGAGGCCGCTATGGTACACCGTTCGGCGCTCTTCCTGCAGCTCGTGTATCTGGCGTTCGAGCTGCAGGCACTCTCCGTCGACGCGCGCAAGCTCGATCTCGGCCTCCTTGGTCTTGTGCCGGCGTATCGAGAGAATCGGCTCGAGTCGAAAACGAAACTCACGCATCTTCGCGCTCCATCGGCTCGAGGCCGTTCATGAGCGCCGCCGCGCTCGAGACCGGTGGCGGAGCACTCGTCGCCGCATCAGCGTCGGCCTCTGAAGGAGCAGGCTCGGCCAAGCCGGCGAGCTCGAGCACGCGGCGCTGCGTTTCTTCCGCAGTCGCCTTCTCATCGACATCCTGGCGTAGGAACTGGTTGATCAACGGCACCCGCTCAATCGCTTCATCGATCTCCGGATTGCTGCCACGCGTGTAGGCGCCGACGTTGATCAAATCCTCGGCGTCGCGATACACCGCGAGCATCCGCCGCAGTTGCCCCGCAGCGTGCTGCACGTCTTTCGGCAGGATTTTGTTCGCCAACCGGGAGACCGAGCCGAGCACATCCACCGCGGGATAGTGATACCGTTCGGCGAGCCGACGAGCGAGTACAAGATGCCCGTCGAGGATACCCCGGACCGTGTCGGCGACCGGCTCGTCCATATCGTCGCCCTCCACCAGGATGCTGTAGAATCCGGTGATGCTTCCGGTACCGGAGGTCCCGCTGCGTTCGAGCAGCTTAGGAAGCAGCGAAAACATCGAAGGAGGGAACCCGCGGTTCGCCGGGGTTTCGCCGACCGCGAGCCCTATCTCGCGTTGGGCGCGCGCGAAGCGCGTGACCGAATCGAACAGCAGCGTGACGTCCTTTCCGCGGTCACGAAAGTACTCAGCCACCGCGGTCGCGACGTACGCGCCGCGCAGACGCGCGAGCGGGGGCGTGTTGGAGGTAGAGACCACCACCACCGAGCGCGCGAGTCCTTCCTCGCCGAGATCGTTCTCGATGAACTCGCGCACCTCACGCCCGCGTTCGCCGATCAACGCGATAACGTTGACATCGGCCGCGGTGTTACGCGCGATCATACCGATCAAGGTGCTCTTACCGACGCCGCTTCCGGAGAACACCCCGAGCCTCTGGCCTTTCCCGGTTGCCACAAATCCGTCGATCGCGCGCACCCCGGTAACCATCTGCTCATCGATACGGCTCCGCTCGAGCACCTCGGGCGGATCGGCGACCGCCGGGTAGAACTCGCTTGATCCGATATCGGGGCCGCCGTCGATCGGAGTGCCGCGTGCGTCGAGCACCCTTCCGAGAAGCTTATCCGAGACCGGCACACGTAACCGATCGCCGGTCGCGATGACCGGCGCTCCCACCGCCACGCCGGAGAGTTCGCTGAACGGCATCAGCTGTACGTTGTTGCCGTGCAGCCCGACGACCTCGGCCCAGACGGTTTCGCTGCTCAGCACGATCTGACAGAGTTCGCCCACCGAGGCTTGCGGACCGTTGCTTTCAAGGATGAGTCCTTGTGCGCGCTGTACCCGCCCGATCTGCTTGATCGGGTCTATGCGGTCTACCAACGCGGTATACTTATCTAAAACGCTCACGACGGGCCCCTCCTTCCCGTGCACGGCGCGCGCCGGAGCATCACTCCTGGCGCTGGTACGTTCGAATCGGCGCGAGCTCCAGGATGCGGTCCTCGATCTCGCGCAGCTGCGACGAGATTCGCGCGTCGATCTCACCGAAATCGGTTTCTATCACGCACCCTCCCGGGTCTACCGATGAGTCCTCGGCCACGGTGATATTGCCCACCCGCTCGATACGCTCAACAATCGTCTCTACGTGCTTGCTCGTCATCTCGAGGTCGGCGAAGTTCACGCGCACAATAACGTCGGACTTGGCTTTGAGCTTCTGAAGCGCCTGCACTACGTTGTTTATCACGATGTTCTTCTGGTTTTCAGAGAGCACCTTCACGACCTTCTTCGAGATCTCGAGCACCAGGTGCACAATCTGAGACTCGCTTTCTTCGAGAATCTGCTTTCGACGGTCTATCGCACGGTTGAGAATCGTGTGCAGCCGCTCGATCACGCGCTCGGCCTCGGCGTGCCCTTCCCGAAATCCCTGCTCGTGCCCTTCCTTGCGACCGCGCTCAAACGCGTCCGCTTCGGTTTGGCGCGCTTTCTGCTCGGCGTCCTGCACAATCTGCTCAGCCTGCTGCTGCGCCTCCCGCTTGATGCGCTCCGCTTCCTGCTCGGCATCCTGCTTGACCTGATGCGCTTGTTCGTTCTTTTTCTTGACCTCGTCGAACGCGGTCTGCTCGGCTTCCGAGACAATACGATCGGCTTCCTCGCGCGCCTCGGCGATCATTTTCTCGCGCTCGGCGTCCCACTGCTTCTTGAACTCCTCGGCCTCTCGCCTGAGATCGTCGGCCGTGGGGCCGCTGTACTCTTCGGGCTCCGGAACTTCGTCGATCGTAACCGGAGCGGCGCGTTGCTCCGGCGCCGGGATGAAGACCCGGCTTTGAGACACTGCCACCTCGCCTGAGCGGAACACGTTCTTCGCCATACGCTTTTCCTATGTCCTATACCACCAGTTCGTCTTCGCCCGCGCGCGCAACCACGATCTCGCCCTGCTCCTCGAGCTTGCGGATGATCGAGACAATCTTTTGCTGCGACTCCTCGACGTCCTTCATGCGGATCGGGCCCATGTACTCCATATCTTCCTTGAGTAGCGTCGCCGCGCGTTTCGACATGTTGCGAAAGATCTTGTCCTGTACTTCGGTATCGACCGATTTGAGCGCTTTCGCAAGCTCGGAGGTATCGACCTCCCGCAGCACCTTCTGTATCGCACGATCGTCGAGCATAACGATGTCCTCGAACACGAACATGCGCTTCTTGATGTCTTCGGCGAGCTCCGGATCTTCTTCCTCGAGACTCTCGATGATCGTCTTCTCGGTTGAGCGGTCTACGAGGTTCAGAATCTCGACGATGCTCTCGACACCGCCGGCAGCGGTGTAGTCCTCGCTCGAGAGCGTCGAAAGCTTCTTCTCGAGCACGCGTTCAACCTCGCGGAGCACCTCCGGCGAGGTGCGGTCCATCGTAGCGATTCGCTTCGCGACATCGGACTGGACATCGTGCGGAAGGCTCGAGAGAATGATCGACGCCTTCTGCGGCTCGAGGTAGGCGAGAATCAACGCGATCGTCTGAGGATGCTCTTGCTGAATGAAGTTCAGAAGATGCGTCGGATCGGTCCGCCGAATGAAATCGAACGGCCGCACCTGGAGACTCGAGGTCAGGCGATTGATGATATCAACCGCCTTTTGCGAGCCCAAAGACTTCTCGAGCAGCTCGCGCGCGTAGTCGATGCCCCCGCTCGTGATGAAGTCCTGCGCCATCATGAGTTCCTGGAACTCCTGCAGGACCCGGTCGCGATCCTCGGAATCTATGCTCTCGAGCCGCGCGATCTCAAAGGTCAGAGTTTCGATCTCGTCCTCGCGCATATGCTTGAAGATCTCGGAGGAGATCTCGCTGCCGAGCGTAACCAGGAAGATGGCGGCCTTCTGCCTACCGTTCAGTTCCTTCTTCTGGCCACTGCCTTTCTTCTGCTGCTGCTGGGCGCCGGCGGCCGCACCACCTCGTGCTTTAGCCATACCCTACTCCTCCATCAACCAGGTACGAATGAGCTGCGCCACGTC
The DNA here is from genome assembly GCA_003552185.1 of Spirochaetaceae bacterium. Lineage (GTDB taxonomy): Bacteria > Spirochaetota > Spirochaetia > DSM-27196 > SLAA01 > B1Sed10-166. Next base: position 29,002 of record PUOW01000420.1, on the reverse strand, counting down.
TTCGGGATGCTCGCGGGCCATGTTGATGGCGTTCTCTTGCATCTCGAGCCGAGCGCGCTCCTCGACCGACATCTCGACCTCGGTCCCTTCTTCCTCGGCGCTCCGCAACGCCGCCTCACGCATCGCCTGATGTTGCCGAGCGAGTTCCTCTTCCTTGAGCCGTTTTCGACGCTCGATCTCGCGCGATATGAGCCGAAACGCGATGAAGATCACGAGAACCGCGGCGATACCGATCAAGCTATAGAGGATGATCATTTGAATCTGACGGCGACGCCGATACTCGGCGTCTTCCTCGGCGAACATATCGCTGCGGTCGAACTGCACGTTACGCACCGTCACGCTGTCGCCGCGCTCCTCGCTAAACCCTACCGCATGACGCACGAGATCCTCGGCGGTCTCGAGATCATCTTCGTCCACCGGCAGGTACTCGCGCGCGATACTCCCGTCGGGATTAAATACAATGTCTCCGTCTTCAGTATACTGGCGCTCCCAGCGACCGTCCAGCGCAACGCTCGCGCTGATACGTCTGATGCTCGGGCTCCCGCGCTCGAGGATGCGTCTGGTGTTGATTTCGTAGTTGGTGCGATCCTCGCTGCTCGACCACTCGCCGATGAGGCCCTCGAGATCGCGATACGCCGGAGGTGTTTGCCCTTCCTGCCCCGGAGGTCCTTGTGGATTGAAGCCGGTTCCGCGGTACTCCTCGCTGAGCTGCTCCGAGGAGCGCGGAATCGAGAGCACGAACTCCGAGTCGTCGAACGGGGTGAGCGGATTGTTCGGCCGTGTGATGATCGGGAAGTGCTCCTCGGTCTCGGTCGTGCGTTTCCCGAGGTCGAGGTCTACATCGATGTTGAGAATCTTCACTCGGTCGGATCCGTAGATCTGACGCAGCGCCTCGATGATCGCTTCGCGGTACTCGCGCTCCTTGTCGCGCATCAGCGCGAGCTCGCGGCGCGTTAACTCGAGCTCGTCGAAGTCCTGCATGCGCTCGAAGTCGTTGAGCACGATGCCGCGCCGGTCGGTGATCGTGATGTTCTCGGGCTGCAGATCCTCGACCGCAAGCTGTATCAGCCGCTCGATGCCCTCGATCTTGGCCCGGTTCTCGCGAAAATCGCTTCCGGGACGCGGGCTCACGATCACCGAGGCGGTGACCGGCGCCTGATCCTCGAGAAACAGCTCTCGCTCGGGGAGCACCAGGGTTACGCTCGCGGAGTCGATATCCTCGAGCGCGGTGATATGCTGTTCGAGTTGTCGCGTGATCGACCGACGCAGGTTTACGTTGCGCTCGAAATCGGTCTGCGTCCAGCGCTCCACATCGAACAGGTCCCACGGGTCGGCCTCGGTGGGAACCAGGTCCTCGCGCACCAGGATCGAGCGCGCGCGCTGCGCGGTGCGCTGATCCTCCACCATGACGAGGTTGTCGCCGGTTATGCGGTACTCGATTCGCTCCTCATCGAGCCGTAGCGCGATGCGGTCGAGCACTGCGTCGTCGGTCACCGGTCTGCTGAGAAGCGGAACCATGCTCGGGCGCGCGCTGAAGGTTACCAACAGCACGATCCCCAGAACAGCGACACCGATGACGCTCGCGAAAATCGCCTTTTGTACGGGCTTCCATTGCGTCCAGAGGCCGGATATCTGGCCGAACGCCTTTCTGAGCCACTCTCTCATTGTTCCCCTCCCAGTATTCCAAAAAAGCTCCGTCTACATCGGCAGCTACCTATCGGAGCGTCGTGATATCGCGGTACGCGCGAATCACTCTATCAACAACGTTCTTGGTTATGTTCAAAGACATCTCTGCCTTCGCTCCCGCTATCGTTACATCGTGCGGATTGACCGAGTCGGGGTCCACAATCGCCTGCACCGAGAGGTCGGCGTGCTGATGCTGCCGGCTATTTACTTCGCCAAGACTTTCGAACAGCATCCCCGCGAAATCCTCGGTTCGTTCGCTCGGCGCCGCGTCGAACTTCCCGGACAGATGCCCTGGGTGCGTACGGTGCAGCTCTATGATGTGGCCTCCGGCCTGTTCAGGTCCAAACACGTTCATGCGTTACCTCCCGCTCCGTGAACCGCCTCTACCTACCGATGTCGAGCGCTCGCTCGAACATGTTCTTGGCCCCGTCTATCACCGAAAGATTGGCCTCGTACGAGCGCGAAGCCGAGATCATGTCGGTCATCTCGCTCACGATGTTGACGTTCGGCATCTCGACGTAGCCTTCGTTCGGTCCCGATTGAATCGCGTCGGGGTGCGTGGGGTCCCACACCAACCGTGGGTCGGCGTCCATATCCTTCTCAACGCTCGTTACTCGCACCCCGTTGCCGACGCCGTGATCGAGCGGACGCGGCAGAAACGGCGTCCTCCAGTAGGGCTGGTCGACGCGCGGCCGCATCACCACCCGACTTCTGCGGAACGGCCCGCCCTCGGTGGTACGCGTGGTATTGACGTTCGCTATGTTGTCCGCGATCACGTCCTGGCGTAAGCGTTGTGCAGTGAGCCCGCTCGAGGCGGTGTTAATGCTCGAAAACATGCCCATACTCGGTTACCCCCTACCCCCGTAACACCAGATTCACGCGCCTGAACTCGGAGTTCAAGGAGTTCGACATCATGGTGTACATCAGCTGGTTCTGCAGCTGGTTCATGGTTTCTTCCTCGATATCCACGTTGTTACCGTTGTTTTTCGTCTGCGTGAAGTAATCGAGCTGCCGCACCGGACGGACCGAGCGATAATCGGTCGGCTGCTGAAACGGAATGTGGCGTTCGTTGGTGAGACGCTCCTGAAACCGCGGTGGGCGTTCGCTCTCGAGCGCGTCGCGCAGTTGCGTCTCGAAGTTCACGACGCTGCGCCGGAAGTTCGGCGTGTCGGAGTTCGCGATATTGTCCGCGATCACGTCCTGGCGCATCAGGCTGACGTCCATCGATCGGTGTAGAATATCGGCGGTTCGGCCGAAGGTGTTACCGCTAAACATCGTTGTGTGCTCCTCGTTCACGAGTCTTCATCGTTATCTAGTTTCGGCCGATATCGCACGCACGCTAAGCCCTTATTTGCGCTCGGCACCGTGCCTCCTCCTGCCGGTTCACTCCCGGAACGCTACGCTACAGTATGTAGCGGCTGAGGTCCTGATCCTGCACGATCTCGTCGAGACGTTCCTTGACGTACTCCGGCGTAATCGGGATTTTCTGCCCGCTCAAGTCCGGCGCGTTGAACGACACCTCCTCGAGCAAAAGCTCCATAATGGTATGCAGACGCCGCGCGCCGATGTTCTCGGTCTTGCTGTTGACCCCGGCGGCGATCTCCGAAAGCTCCTTGATCGCCTCCTCGGTGAACTCGAGCTCAACGCCTTCCACCTTCAGCAACTCAACGTACTGGCGAATAAGCGCGTTCTGCGGTTGCGTGAGAATCCGGATGAAATCCTCGGCATGCAACGCCTCGAGCTCCACACGCAGCGGGAAGCGCCCTTGCAACTCCGGTATGAGATCGCTCGGTTTGCTCGAGTGAAACGCTCCCGCGGCGATGAAGAGAATATGCGAGGTGTCGACCATGCCGTGTTTCGTATTCACGGTGGCGCCCTCGACGATCGGCAGAATGTCTCGCTGCACCCCCTCGCGGCTCACATCGACTCCGCCGCGGTTCTCCTTGGCGGCGATCTTGTCGATTTCGTCGATGAAGATAATGCCCATCTCCTCGGCGCGCTGCCGCGCGAGCTCCGAGACACGGTCGGAGTCCACGAGTTTATCCATCTCTTCCTGCATCAGGACCTCGCGCGCGTGCTTCACCGTGGTTCGCTTGCGCTTCTTCTTGCCCCCGAGGAGGTTCGAGAGATTGCCGAGGTTGAGATCCATCTCCTCGAAGCTGCTGCCGGAGAAGATCTCTATCGCCGGAAAGTTGCTCTTGGTAACCTGAATCTCGACCTCTTTGTCGTCGAGCTTTCCATCGCGCAACCGCTGTCGAAACTTTTCGCGCGTTGCGCTGCGCGAGTCTTCGCTCCCGCCGGCTGTGCCGGCCGCGCCGCCTGCGCCGGCCGCGCTTCCTGTTTCGTCGGATCTCCCGGTATGGGACTCGGATCCCGGGGCGTTCACCGGAATCGGCGCGCCGGGCTCATCGCCGCCCGCGCTCTCGTGTTGTTTGACCCCAGGAAGCAGCAGGTCGAGCAGGCCTTCCTCGGTGCGTTTCTCGGCCTCTTCTTTGACCTCTTCCTGCAGCTCAGCCTTCACCATCGAGACCGCAGCCGAGACCAGGTCGCGCACCATCGACTCAACGTCGCGCCCGACGTAGCCCACCTCGGTATACTTGGTAGCCTCGACCTTGAGGAACGGAGCGCCGGTGAGCTTCGAAAGCCGGCGTGCGATCTCGGTCTTGCCGACCCCGGTTGGTCCCATCATGATGATGTTCTTCGGCGCGACCTCGTCACGTAGTTCATCCGGGAGCCCGCGGCGGCGCATGCGGTTTCGCAGCGCGATCGCAACCGCCTTCTTGGCCTTGTGTTGTCCAATTATGAATTTATCGAGCTCTGCCACGATCTCTTTCGGCGTCAAATTTTGAAGCTCGCGTTTCATGTGATCTCCTCCACCACTATCTCGGAGTTGGTGTAGATGCAGATATCGGCCGCGATCTGCAACGACCGCTCGGCGATCTCGCGCGCGGTGAGCGACGCGGCATCGAGGTAGGCGCGCGCGGCAGCCTGCGCGTACGCCCCGCCCGATCCAATCGCGATCACCCCGTGATCGGGCTCAACAACATCGCCGTTACCGGTGATCTCGAGGATCTTGTCCTTGTCGGCGACCAATAGCAGCGCTTCTAAACGGCGAAGCATCCTATCGGTTCGCCACTCCTTCGCGAGCTCAACCGCACCACGCGTTATATCTCCCGAGTACTCCTTGACCTTGCCCTCGAACCGTTCGAACAGCGTAAACGCGTCGGCGGTGGCCCCCGCGAAGCCCACCAGAATTTTGTCGTCGTAGATCTTTCGCACCTTCCGTGCGGTACCCTTTAACACGGTGTCGCCCATCGTGACCTGTCCGTCACCGGCCATCGCGATCGCGCCGTTGTGGCGAACCGCGATCACCGTTGTAGACCTTACTTCTTGGCGTTTGTTCCCTTGTGTTCCCATACTGCTTCCTTGTTTCCGTTTTTCGTGCGTCGCGTTCCGTGCGGGTGCGCCAGCGCGTAGATCTCGCGCAACGCCCCGAGCCCCATATGCGTGTAGATCTGCGTCGTCGAGAGGCTTGAGTGCCCCAACAACTCCTGCACCACGCGTATATCGGCGCCGTGCTCGAGCACATGCGTGGCGAAACTATGCCGGAACGTGTGCGGGGTCACATGCTTGTCGGTCTCGGCACGCTCTACACGCTTATGCACGATCTCGGCCGCCCCTCGCGCCGACAGCCTACCACCTCGCGTGTTTAACAACAACGCCTGCTCCTGCTGCGCCCCTTTTCGACGCAAAAAGGCCTCGCGCATCGGCAGATACTCCTTCACCGCGGTTAAGGCCGGGCCGCCGAGAAACACCGTTCGATCTTTCCGACCTTTGCCGTGCACCACCGCGCTCCCGCGAACAAGGTTGAGATCGGTGACGTTGATGCCGACGCATTCGCTGATGCGTACCCCGGCCGAGTACAGCACCTCGAGCAGCATGCGGTCTCGCAGATCTACAAAACCGCTGCCGTCGATCTCGAGCACTCGCCGCATCTCTTCCTCGAACAGAAACTCCGGCAATCTGCGCCGGTTCGCTTGACTGCGCACGCCGTCGAACGGTGATGACTCGCGAGCGCCTACGCGAACAAGATGGCGAAAAAAGCCCTTGAGCGCCGAGACCGCACGGTTCACCGAGGTTCCGGCCGCGTTGTTGCGCGTCAAATGAGCGACATACGCGCGCGCATCGCGAAGCGCGAGCTGCTCGAACGCAAGTCCTTCGCGAGAGACCCAGTCGAAGAACGCGTGGAGATCGGCCCGGTAGGCACGAATCGTGCTCGGGCTCAGGTTGCGTACGCTCGAGAGATAGGCGAGGTACCGGTCGAGCTCGCGTTTCATGGGCGATGCAACTCCTTCATAAGATCCAAGGCCAACGCCTCGCCAACCGCAGCCGAGCCGGCCACGCGAGACGGCGCGCCGGGCGAGCGCTCGGCGGTGCGCTCGGCGCCGACAACCGTCGGCGCGCCGCAGCCCGGCGATGAGGGCCCGGCAGCAGCCGAGCCGGCCACGCCGGACGCGAGCCGCGTCGCTATGCTTCGCTCCAAGCCCCAGTCGCGGAGAATATCCTCGGCCGACTCGATCGTCGCGGCTCCGTCGGTCGCGAGCGCACGCGCGCCCGCTCCCTTCACGCCGCGCAGGCCGGCGGCATGCACAACCACATCGCGGCCTTGGTCCAACGCGTACTCGGCGGTGATGAGAGCCCCGGAGTTCTCGGGGGCCTCGCAGATCACGACGGTGCGCGCGAGCCCGCTGATGATGCGGTTTCGCTCCGGAAACCGCAGCTTGTCGGGATCGAAGCCGGTTGGGTACTCGCTCACGACCACGCCGCCCGCTTCAACGATGCGCGCCGCGAGCAGCGCGTGCTGCGGCGGATAGATCCGGTCTATCCCGGATCCAAGCACCGCAACCGTCGCCCCGCCACGCTGCAACGCTCCACGATGCGCGGCGCCGTCGATGCCCCGGGCGAGCCCGGACACCACCGGAATCCCGGCGCCGGCCAAACCGCGGCCAAGTAACACCGCGGCACGCTCGGCCCACGGACTCGGCCGGCGGGTACCCACTATCGCAACCTGCGGACAACTGTGCGCAGGCCACTGCCCGCGTAGGTACAGCACCGCCGGAGGATCGTAGAGCTCGAGCAGCTGAGGCGGGTACTCGCGTTGACCGAACACCACACCCTCGATCTGTCGGCGCTCGAGAAAGCTCAGTTCCTCCTCGGCCTCGGCGAGCAGCTCTACCGGATCCCACGGGCTGCTGAGCTCGTCCAGCAAATCGCCCTCGGTCATCTCGTTGAGCTCTTGCTCCGGCAACCGCACGAGGTCGGCGGTATCGCGCAGTATCTCGGCGAGATAGCGCTTGTCGGCCGAGCTGAACGCCTGCCGACGATTCAGCGCGAGCATCAACAACATGCGGTCCTGTTCACGACTCACTACATCGCCTCCCGTAGCTCGCGTAGGTTACGGCGCGCGGCTTCGCGATCCGCGGAGCTTCGGGCCTCATCCGCAATCTGCTCGTAGATTGCAGCGGCCTCTTCCGCTCTTCCCTGCATAACGCGCATCCGGGCCTTCAAAAACTGCGCCTCTCGCCGGCTTGGGCTGAGCTCGAGCAGACGCTCGACATACGGCTCGGCCTCGTTCGGCAACTCGAGCTCAAACAAGTACAGCACCGCGATGCCGTACAACGCGCTGCGGTAGCTCGGACGCAGCTCGATCGCGCGCTTGTAATACCACTCGGCATCCTCGTACAGCTCCTGCCGCCGGCCCGCTTCGCGCGTGGATTTGGCCTGTCGCGCCGCAGCGACCGCGGCGTAATAGAACAAAACCGCGTTCTCGGTTTGAATCGCGATCGCAGCCTCCAACTCCTCCAACGCCGGACCGTACATCTCACGATTGATATACTCGATCGCGAGCATCTTGTGATATCGCCCGAGGTGCTCGTGGTCCTGAACTCGTTGCTCAACGCGAGACTCCAACTCGCGCACCGCGCTGCGAAGCTCATCCAGCCGCTCATCCGAGGGTTCTTGACCTTCGTACAGGTCCTCTTCCAGCTCGAGTAGTTGCTCGACGCGCGCATCCTCCCCGCCGCGATCGCAGGTTATCGGTAGAAACACAACCGCGCTCACCAGCAGAGCCGCAACTAATGCAAAAACAAGAACCCTTCTCATACTAGTAACACCGCCTTCGGCGAGCTGTTGCTTCGCTTGAGCCGGAAATTTCTCTCTTTTCTTCGCCCCGCGCTACGCATCTTCGCCCCGCGCTACGCATCTTCGCCCCGCGCTACGCATCTTCGCCCCGCGCTACGCACGTGGATGATGATCGGCATGGTACCGCCTCAAATCCTCGCGTCCCACATGCGTGTAGATCTGCGTGGTGCTGATATCGGCGTGCCCGAGCAACTCCTGCACCGCGCGCAGATCGGCGCCGCCGGCGAGCAGATGCGTGGCGTAACTGTGCCGCAGCGTATGCACCTTGGCATCGAGACCGAGTTGATCCGCGATGTGGCGGAAGCGTTTCCACATGCCTTTGCGCGAAAGCCCCTCACCGCGATGATTGAGAAACAGCTTCCGTGTGCGAACTTTTGCCTTCAACAGCTGCGGCCTCCCGTGCTCGAGATAACGCTCGAGCCACACAATCGCTTCATCGCCGATCGGGACGAGCCGCTCGCGCTCTCCCTTCCCGAGGACCCGAATCAGGCCTTCCTTCAGATAGAGACGATCTACGCACAGCTCTACCGCTTCCGAGATGCGCAACCCGCAGGAGTAGATTACTTCAAACAGCGCACGATCGCGCAACCCGGCCGGAGTATCGGTATCGATTGCGTCGAGCAAACGCTCGACATCCTCAACCGGCAGCACCCCCGGCACGCGTTGCTCGGCTTTTGGGGTCTCGATCAGCAGCGCGGGGTTCGAGTCCCGCTCCTGCTCGATCACCATGAAGCCGAAGAACGAACGCAGCGCCGAGAGAATCTTCGCGACCGTGCGCTGATCTACCGCGTTCTCCGGCGCGGTTTGACGCGCGATGAGGTACGCGATGACCTCATTGCTCGTCAAGACCTGCGGATCAAGACCATTCTCAACGCAGTACGCGATGAAATTGCTGCAGGATCGCATATAGGTCTCGACCGTCCGCCGCGAGAGTTTGAGCTCGATCAGTAGATAGTCCCGGAAACGCTCGAGCAGCGTTCCGTATTCCGCCCCTTCACGCGCCGCCATTGCCGGTCTGATAGTTGCGATACCTGAGAACGGCCGGAACGCCAAGCTCGTCCGATCCGCCGTAGTGCTCGCGGGTCATGTCTTCACTACTCGAGATGGACGGTGTGGTCATCTGTACCCACTCATCCAACGAGATAAACTGCTCTTGCCTCTTCTCCTGCTGCACCGGCTGCGGCTTATCCGACCAGCGCGAGTTGTCGAAGCCGGTCGCGATCACGGTAACGCGAACCTCGTCCTCCATGAGCTCATCGACCGCGCTGCCTGCGATGATCAAGGCATCCTCATCGGCGTTCGCGGTGATAATGTTCAGGACCTCCTCGTACTCGGTAAGCGCGAAATCCATGCCTCCCGAGACGTTCACCAGCAGGCCCTTCGCGCCCTCGATCCGCGCGTCCTCGAGCAGCGGATTGTTTATAGCGTTGGTCGCGGCATCGACCGCACGGTTCTCACCGTTCCCGGCGCCTATGCCCATAAGAGCGTCACCTTGGCCGTTCATGATCGTTTTCACGTCGGCGAAATCGATATTGATCTCGCCCGGCTTGGTGATGAGATCCGAGATGCCCTGCACACCCTGCCGCAGGACGTCGTCCGCGATCAGGAACGCTTCCTTGATCGGAGTTCGTCGCTCCACGATCTTCAAGAGATGCTGGTTCGGAATCGTGATCAAGGTATCGACAGCATCGCGGAGCTTCGCGATACCGTCGTCGGCCAAGCGCGACTTCTTGCGGCCCTCGAAATCAAACGGCTTCGTCACAACCGCGACCGTGAGAATGTCCATCTCGCGCGCGGCCTGCGCAATAACCGGGGCCGCGCCGGTTCCTGTTCCGCCGCCCATTCCCGCGGTTATGAACACCATATCCGCGCCGCGAACCATGTTCTGGATCTCTTCCTTGTCTTCCAGCGCCGCTTGCTCACCGACATCGGGCACCCCGCCGGCACCGAGCCCACCGGTCAGCTTGGAGCCGAGCGGAATACGCGCCTCGGCTCTCGAGAGCTGTAATGCCTGAAGATCGGTGTTCACCGCGATGAACTCGACGTTCTCGACGCCTGCCTCGATCATGCGGTTTACCGCATTACTACCGCCGCCGCCGACACCGATCACTTTGATCACGGTCGGTGTCCCGCACGAGTCCTGCAGGCCGGCGTTCTCGTCGAACTTTTCAAACTTCATACTCCCCTCCCAAGAAGAAGTATCCGATATCCTGTATGCGCCGACCGTCCCCACAGCCGGCGTGGACGCCTAACGCGCCGCCGATCCGGTTTTCACCGTTCCTCCGTTACTCACCCGTCACTCAAAAAAGTTCCGTATCCAGCGTTTGAACCCCCCGAGTAGCGACCCGCCGTCGCGCGCCGTGGCTCGCGCGCCGCTCTCCGGCGTCAACTCGCCGGCTCCGTATAATACTAATCCTACCGCAGTTGAGAACTCGGCACTTTGGTACTGCTCGGTCAAACCGCCGTGATTGCCGGGCCGCCCGATGCGCGCCGCGGTTCCGAACACTTCCTGCGCAAGCTCCACCGTTCCGGGCAGGAGCGCTCCGCCGCCGGTAAGCACCACGCCGCCGCCGAGCTGTTGAAGATAGCCCTTCTTCTCGATCTTCTCCCGCACCATACTCAGAATCTCGGCCATACGCGGCTGAATGATCGCGCTGAGCTTGGTTCGGTCTATCGAGAGCGGGGGTCGTCCGCCCACTCCCGGAATAATGACCGGTTCGCCGGGCTCAACCATCGGTTGGTAACAGCACCCGGCCTGCTTCTTGAGCTTCTCGGCCGCCTCGGTCGGGGTCTTCAGCATGATCGAGATATCGGAGGTCACCTGTCTGCCGCCGATCGGGACCACACTTGTGAAGTACGGCGCGCCGTCGCGGTAGATCAGGATATCGGTGGTGCCGCCGCCGAGGTCTATCAAAAGCACCCCCAGTTCTTGCTCGTCGCGCGACAGCACCGCGCGGGCCGAGGCAAGCGAGTCGAGCACGAAGCTCGAGACCTTGAATCCCGCACGGTTTACGCATTTGACGAGATTCTGGGCCGATGTAACCGAACCGGTTATGATATGCACCTCGGCCTCGAGCCGAACACCGATCATATCGAGCGGGTTCTTGATACCGCCCTGATCGTCGACGATGAACTCCTGCGGGATGACGTGCAACACCTCGCGATCCATCGGGATCACGACCGCCTTGGCGGCATCGATCACCCGATCGAGGTCGGTCTGCGTGATCTCGCGCCCCTTACCGGTGACCGCTACCACGCCGCGCGAGTTCAAGCCTTCTATGTGTCCGCCGGCGATGCCGGTGATCACCGATTGCACCTCGCGACCGGCCATCTGCTCGGCCGCCTCGATCGCGGCATGTACCGAACGCAGAGTAGACTCGATGTTGATCACCACTCCACGGCGCAGGCCGTCGGACGGTGCCTCGCCGACTCCGACGATCTCGACCTCGTCGTTCTCGTCGAACTCACCGATCACCGCGGTGACCTTTGTCGTGCCGATGTCTAAGCCGACAATGCTATCGTCCACACCTGCCTCACTCTTGTACCGAACGCAACACGGCCTGTCCGGTGCGAAAATCGAGCTCCACGACGTCGCTGCCGATACTCTCGTCTTCGTGAATCAACTCCAACACCATAATAGCGTACTTTAGCAAATCCTCAGTGATCTGGTCACCCAGCCGTACCGGAGTGCGAAACGAGGTCGGATACGCGAGCACCTCGATACCCCCGCCGGTCCCGGAAAGCCGAAACTCCGAGAACTCGTTCAGCACCTGCGGAGCCTCTTCCTGAAGCGTTCCGAGGCTCTCGAGAAACGGGCGAACCCGTTCCGGCATACGGGCGCCGAGCCGTTCGCCTTCAAAGCGTAGTCCCGAGACGATCGGCAGATCCCAGTCGGCGCGCGCCGCGGAGCGATCGAACACCACCCCGTCGGCGTCTATCACCAAGGGCGTAAGGCTTCCGCCCAGCTCGCCGAAGGCCACCGCGAGCGGAGTACGAGCCTCCACCGTGAGACTCACGCGGTTCGGGAAGCTCTTCTCTGCGGCCACCGACCGCACCTCCGGGAGCGCAGCCACACGCTCCTCGATCCGCGCGAGATCAAGATCGAAATAACTCACGCCTTCCTGCACCCCCGCAATCTCGAGCAGTCTGTCGCGTGAGATCGCGAGGTCGCTGCGCACCGCTATCTCGGTCACCGCAAAGCGGTCGGCGAGCGCAAACTGCAACACGGCCTCGGCCGCCGCGATCACAATCAGCGCCACACCCGCCGCCAGCACCAAACGCATAACCGCGTTCCCCGAGCGCGTTCGCCTGCGCTTCTTTCCGGCCGGTCGCCGCCCGATTACCAGTTCAGCCACGGGCTTCCTCCGTCACGTCGCGCGAGAGGTTGAGAAGGAGACCGCACATAACCAGCGTCACAAACACCGAGGACCCACCGGTAGAGAAGAACGGAAGCGGAATACCGGTGGACGGCACCAACCCCGAAACAACCGCCATATTGAGCATTGTCTGCAGCAGCACCGCCGAGGTGAGCCCAAACGCGAGGTACGATCGAAAGGAATCCTCGAGGAGATATGCGACCCGGTACCCGCGGTACGCGAACACGCCGAACAACCCGACGACCGCGAGCACACCGAGGAAGCCGAGCTCCTCGGCGAGAATCGCGAACACAAAGTCCGAGTGTGCCTCCGGCAAACCGCCGAACTTCTGCGTGCTTCCGCCGATTCCGGCACCCCAGAACCCGCCGCGCGTTAAGGCGCTCTGTGAAGCGAGCATCTGATAACCGGTACCGGCCGGATCGCGACTCGGCTCCATAAACGCGAGAATGCGCTTCACGCGGTGCTCGCGGCTGAGCAACAGAATCGTGGAGATCGGCAAGGTCATGATAGCCAAGCTGAAGAAGTACCGTAACGGAACTCCTGCCACGAAGAACACCGCCAGCGACAGAACCATCACGAATACCGCGGTCGAGAAATCGTTTTGATAATAGATCAGCGCCGAGAACAGCGCCACCACGATAATCGGCGGCAGCAGCGCATTCACGAGATCCTCGAGCTGCTCCTGTTTGCGACTGAGAATATGGGCAAGGTATATCACGAGCGCGAGCTTCACGAGCTCAGAAGGCTGAAACGACAACCCGAACACAAACACCCAGCGGCGTGCGCCGAGAAACTGCACCCCTATGCCGGGGACAAAACTCAGCAGCATCGCGACGAGCGCGATAGCGAGTAGGATCGGCGTCTGCCTTCGAAGCCAATCGGTTGAGACGCGCGACGCCGCGAACGCGACCAGCGCGCCGAGCACAATCCAAAGCGTCTGTCTGCGCAGAAAGTAATACGGATCGGCGAAGAGCCGCTCGGCACGGAAGTAGGAGGATGAGAACAGAATCGAGACGCCGGCGCCCACGAGTAACACCAATACCGCGAGCATCACCGGATCCACCGGCCGCTTGCGTGAGGTTACCTGTTCAACGACGAACACCTGACTCATCATTACCCCGTCCATTCTGCGCCGCGATCCTTCTCAGCGCAGTTTTAGCGTCGAAAGACTCAGAATCGCGAACAATCCACCAAGAATCCAGAAGCGCAACACTACCTTCGACTCGTGCCAGCCTTTCAGCTCGAAGTGATGATGCAGCGGCGCCATGAGGAACACACGCTTCCCGCGCCTACGATACGATACCACTTGAATGATCACCGACATGACCTCGATCACGAACACACCGCCGATCACGATCAGGAGCACTTCCTTCTTGAGCATCAGCGCCATGACGCCCAACGCGCCTCCGAGTGCCAGGCTGCCGGTGTCGCCCATCATCACCTCGGCCGGGTGCGCGTTGTACCAGAGGAACCCGATCGCGGCGCCTACCACGCCGAGCCCCAGCACCGCGAGCTCTCCCGCGCCAACCAGGTACGGAATCTGCAAATACTCAGCGTAGTCTACCCGTCCGGTGAGGTAGGCAAGCACCGTGAAGGTTAGGCCGGCCATGATCACCAAGCCGGCGGCGAGGCCGTCTAGGCCGTCGGTAAGGTTCACGGCGTTGGTAGTTGAGACCAAGAGCAACACCGCAAACGGGATATAGAGCCACGAAAGATCGAGCACCGGCTGCTTAAGAAACGGAAGATACAGCAGCGTGGTGTGCGCGCCTCCGCCGTGGTAGAGCGTTAGGGCAACCGCGAGGGACACCCCGATCTGCCCGAACAGTTTGATCCGACCGCGCATCCCGGCCGAGTTCCGCCGCCGGTGTTTCAGCATGTCGTCGATGAACCCAATAGCGCCGAACGCGAGGATCGTGAGCAAGCCGACCCAGGCGTACAGGTTGCGTACATTCATCCAGAGGACCGCCGAGACCGTGATCGCGAGGATAATCATCAAGCCGCCCATCGTAGGCGTGCCCGACTTCGAGAGATGCGTCTCCGGGCCGTCGCCGCGGATCTCTTCTCCCATCTTCTTACGCCGAAGCATCTCTATAATGCTGGGGCCGAACACGAAGCAGACCAATAGCGCCGTCACCGCTGCGTACGCGGCGCGAAACGTGATGTAGCGAAACACGTTAAACGGCGTGAAGTACTGAACCAACGGATACACGAACTCTTTAAACACGATCCGCCTCCAACCGCGCGGTAACGCGCTCGAGTGCCATGCCGCGGCTTGCTTTCAAAAGCATTAGGTCGCCGGCGCGCAGCTCGGCGAGCAAGCGCTGCGCCAGCTGCTCGAACTCGGTCTCGGCAACGAGTTGTTGCGGGCCCGCAGCTTTCGGCGCAGCCTTCGGCCCCGCTTGCGGCCCCGCGGGGGTACTCCTCGCGGGCGCGCCGCCCTCGGTCTCCAGCGCAGCAACGAACTCCTCGCCGAGCAGATAGACCACATCGGCGCTGCTTGCCCGCGCGCGTTCCAGCACCGCGCGGTGCTGCTCGTCCGAGAACTCCCCGAGTTCCTTCATCGCGCCGAGCACCAAAACCTTCCGTCCGTCCCACTCGGTGCCGTCGAGCAGCTCGATCGCCGCCTCCACCGAGTGGTGATTCGCGTTGTAGCAATCCTGCAGCACCGTTATCACGCCGTGGTCTCGCCGGACCGTAACGAGCTCACCCCGACCGAACAGCGCCGTGGTCTCCTCGATACCGCGCACGATCGCGTCGTCGGAGCACCCGAGCTTCAGCGCCACCGAGATCGCCGCGAGTACATTATGAACGTTATGCAACCCGGGCAGCCGAACCCGAATCTCCCGCCCGCGCCAGCGGATCGTGCTTCCGAGCAGACCCTTGAGCTCGTAGCCCTCGTACCCCGGAGTAGAGCGCTCTCCGAAACGCTCTACCGTTCCGTTTACGCCCTCGACGAGGTAACTCTCGAAGCGATCGCGCTCGAACACCAAGCCGTGCTGCCGGCCGGTGAAGCTCGCGAAGATCGCTTTCTTCTCGGCCGCTATCGCTTCGAGGCTACCGAGAAACCCGATATGCGCGGGGCCGATGTTCGTGATGAGCGCGATCTCGGGCCGTACGATATCGGAGAGCACCGCGATCTCGCCCGGATGATTCATCGCACACTCGAACACCGCGTAGCGATGCTCGGATGTGACCTCGAAGGCCGACAGCGGTACACCGATCTCGGAGTTGAAATTGCCCCGGCTGCGGTAGGTCGAAGCGGTTTGCGCGAGGATTCCCCCGATCAGCTCCTTGGTCGTGGTTTTTCCGTTGCTGCCGGTTACCGCGATACGGACGAGGTCGCGGAAGCCGTTCAACCGCTCGCGTGCGAGTTCTTGAATGGCGCGGAGCGGGTCATCGACCGCGATCAGCGCTCGCGCCGGCTCACAGTCGGCATCGTCGGGGCGCGCGAGGATGCGTGCAACGGGCTCGGGTCGCTCGCGCACGAACTCGTGCTTCACCAGCGCGGCGGCGGCTCCTTCGGCAAACGCGTGCTCCACAAAATCGTGCCCGTCTTGGCGCTCCCCGGCGAGCGCTACGAACAGCGCCCCCGGGCCACACGAGCGCGAGTCTATCTCGAATCGCGCAATCTCGACGGTATCCGAGCCGAGGAGCCTACCTCCGCACTGAAACGCAAGCTCGTCTGCGCGGTACGCGGGAAAGCGGGCATCGTGTACCGGGTTATCTGAACTGCGCGCCGTCGCCATTGTGCCTCCCACCCGGCAGTTCTATCGTCAAGATTCGCTCCGGCGTAATCCGTTCAAGTTCAAGGTCCTCAATCGCGATCTCCCGCAGGCGTGTCGGCGACCGAAGCATCGCAATTCCGGTGATCGCACGCTTATTCTCCTCGAACAACTCGCGCTGTTCACGTTGCAGAGTCGCGATCGCGCGTTCTTGCTGCTCGAAACGAAAGCCTTGCAACACGTTTGCAAACAGAAGTGCGGGTACCAATGCCGCCAGCCCCAACAATACCGAGGTTTTCATCGCGCGTAGCCACCCTTTTTTGCTCGGCGTCAGCACTTTCGCGCCACCCGAAGCCGTGCGGTCCGGGAAGCGGGATTGTGCTCACGCTCGGTCTCTGATGCGAACACCGGCTTGCGGGTTATCAACTCAAGAACCGGCACGCCCTCACATTTACAGATCGGCATCTCCGGCGGGCAGGTACATGCCTTGCTCTTCTCACGAAACATCCGTTTCACGATGCGATCCTCAAGCGAGTGAAATGCAATCACTCCGATAACGCCGCCGGGTACGAGCTGATCGATCGCTCCTGCAAGCGCCCGCTCGATTCGCTCGAGCTCCCGATTCACCGCGATGCGAAGCGCCTGAAACGTCCGCGTAGCAGGGTGTATCCTGCCGTGCCGGTAGGGCGCCGGAACCGCGTGGTACACGAGATCGGCGAGCTCGGCGCTGCTTCGAAGCGGACTTTCGGCGCGTCGGCGCACGACCGCGGCGGCGATCCGTCGCGAGTAGCGCTCTTCTCCGTAGCGATAGATCACCGCGGCAAGCTCATCTTGGGGAAGATTGTTGACCAGATCGGCGGCGTCCTCGAGTTCGTCGTGGTTCAAGCGCATATCCAGCGGTTCGTCTTCACGAAAACTAAACCCACCGCCGGATGCCTTGAAATGAAACGAAGAAACGCCGAGGTCGAACAGGATTCGCGTCGGGCGCCCCGCCTCCGGCTCGCGCTCGAAATACGCGTCGAACCAGGTATGCAGCAGCTCAACCCGATCACCGAATCGGGCCAAGCGCTCTCGCGCTCGGCCCAAGATTCGTGAATCCGCGTCCAACCCGATAACTCGAAGATTCGGAAAGCGTTCCAGGAATGCGTACGAATGCCCGCCTTCTCCCACCGTGGCGTCGAGCAACAAATGCTCGGTATCGTCGACCCCGAGGTAGTGCAACACTTCCTCGGGTAGTACCGATGCATGACTAATATTCATATGTGCCCCGGTTCGATCTTAGCAGCGATCGTTAGAAGGAGACGAGCCCTCCCAGTTCTTCCGCCGCTTCCTGGAAATCGTTTTCATGCTCCGCGAGATACCGGTCATACTCTTCTACGTCCCAGATCTCGATGTACTTCTTAATTCCAAGAATAATACAGTCTTTCTTGAGCCCGACCGCCTCCTTGAGCGCTTGAGGAACCGTGATCCTCCCGGCCTTGTCGATCTCGATCTCCTGAGCGGGAGCGATAATGCGCCGCTGCAGAAGCCGAGCCTTCTTGGTGAACGGGGAAGCCGCGTCCATGAGACTGTCGGAGATCCCCTGCCATTCGTCCGGCGGAAAGACCCAGAGGCAGTTGTCGATACCTCGGGTGATCACCAGTTGCGTGCCGGCGATCGCCGACCGGAGCCGTTGCGGCACCGACAGCCGGCCTTTCTCGTCCAACGCGTTGTGAAACTGGCCGGTTATCATCCCCAACTGCCCACCATTTCCTAATTTTTCCCACAATTACCCACTGATGCACCATTTTAGTGCAAACTACGCCGATGTCAACTCAGTGGACAGAATCGGGAGAAGCGAATTACCAAATTTTCCGTAAAAGCTTAACAGGCGTGTAGTACACGAGGTCTGCGCGCACGGCGCCTGTACGCGCCGAACCGGGGCAGCCGCGCTATTTCAGCGGTGGTGCTTCAGCTGCGGTGCTTCAGCTGTGATGAGTATTCATGCGGTTTGCCGGCTCGCGCAAACACACGGTAGTCGATATCCGGGAAGATATTGTGCCGACGCTCGACCGAGGTAAGCCACTCGGTACTGACCTCACCGCGGCTTAAGGAGTCGTAGACCGTGGTGAAGTTTTTCACGTGCTCCTTAATGCGCCGAACCGCGTACGCCACGTTCGTTCCGGCACGCATGATGAACGGCCAGTCGGAGGCCTGGCTGAGGAGAACCTCGCGCGCGGCCTGATCGAGAAAGCGCTTCTTGAGCCCGGTCTCGTTCGGGAACCGATCGACGAGATCTATCATACGCTCCACGATCTTGTGGAGATGGCGATAGATCCAGTCGTTTGAGCTGTCGAGCCAGACCTCGGAATAGCCCTTATTGCCCCAGCTCGAGAACGCGGGCTGCACCTCCTGCAACTCCGAGTGCTGCTTCAGATACTCCGAGCCGGTGAGCATCTCGATGCCGGTGTCCTCGGCATGCAGCTTGCGGATGACGCTCTCGATCCATTGTGGCCCCTCGAACCACCAGTGCCCAAATAGCTCGGCGTCAAACGGGCCGGTGATTACCGGCGGCTCAGACATAACCTTGCCAAGCCTTTTGAACTGCTTCTTCTGGTTATAGATGAAGTTCTCGGCGTGCGCGTCGACGGTGCGGGCCGCCTCATCGGGGTCGTAGGGCCTTTTGTTTGGGTCGCTCTTGTCGGTGATTGCGTGATACTTGAACCCGGTATGAATGCGGATACCGTCCTCATGGATGTAATCGCCGATATACTCGAGCGGTAAATCGAACCCGATATCGCGGTAGAAATCGCGGTAGGTGGGGTCACCGGGGTAGCCCTCCTCGGACGACCACACGGCGTTTGCCGAATCTACGTCACGACCGAACACCGCCAAACCGTTGGGGCAGCGAGTGGGCTTGTACACACCGTTCTCGGGCTTTGTGTAGCCGTAGAGGGTGCCGTGACTTGCCGAGAAGAAGTATCGCAGCCCCTGGTCCTTGAGTTCTTCCTCGAGCCCGGGGAAATACCCGCACTCGGGAAGCCAGAAGCCCTTCGGCGGCTTTCCGAACACCTTTCGATGCTGATCTACCGCCACCTGCACCTGCGCCCTGATGGTTTCCGGATAGTGCTGGTAGAGCGGTAAATACGCGTGCGAGGCCGCTGTAGTGAGCAGCTCGAGCTTACCGCGCTTCGAGTAGTAATCGAAGCCCTTGAGGACGTTACGATCGTATTTGTCGACGAAGTCGCTCAGGTTTTCGCTAAACAGCCGCTTGTACATGCGAGCGACCTTGTGAAAGCGCTCGTCGTCACGTGTGCGATCAAGTTCTCGATCGGCGAGATCACACATGAGCTCAAGATGACGCAGATAGCGTTGCTGCAGAAGCTCGTCCTGCAGCATAGCCGAAAGCGTCGGCGAGACCGATATACTCAGGCGAAACGGAACCCCGTCGTTTTCCAGGCGCTCCATAACACGCAGCAACGGCAGATAGGTCTCGGAGATGGCCTCGAACAGCCAGTTCTCTTCTAGAAACCAGTCATGCTCGGGATGGCGCACAAACGGCAGGTGCGCATGCAAAACCAGAAGCAGGTATCCATTCGGCATTGATTATTCGTCCTGTAGCGCGATCAGACGCTGCGGCATTCGGTTGGAGTACGTTTCTACCGGCATGCGGTCGAGGTTGCTCAGCGAAAGGACACGATTGGCCGGTGCTTCGGGGTTCTCCTCGATCGGGGACTCAAGATCTCCCGGCGGTACCGAGACCGCGTTCGAAACCGCGAGCGTCTGGACGCAATCGGCGGTATGCGCGACTACCGAGGTGCAGTAGTGTGTTCCTACCTTCGGCAGGTTAATGTACCAGCTGCGATCCTCGAGCTGCACCGGAATCGTGAAGGTATACAACGCTTGCGTGTACTCGGCGTTCGGGTGCGGTATCTCGTGCACGCGCAGCGCGAGCCCGTCGAACCGGAGAGCGGACTCCTCCTCGTCTTCGTCCGACGACTCCTCGGCATCGACGCAGGCGCAATCCTCGGCAAGCTTCGCCAAATGTGACTCGTTGATTTCCCAGTATACATATGCCCAGGACGGGTCTCGCAACAACAACACGATGCGCGTCTCGTTGTACTGCTCGGGCAGCTCCCAATCGTCTACCTCAAGCGCGCGTTCCTCGGCCCCGTCGAGCACCGCATCAATGTAGAACTCATACTTCTTTTCTTGCACGGCAACCGGATGGTTGTTGCCTGCTTCACGCTCGAGGCGATGCTCTTCGATCGCCTCGGCCACCGCCTCGATCAGCTCATCGCGAGCCATCTCGCCCGATCCATCGAGCTCGTACCGATCGGCCAACCGGTGCAGTTGTTCTGCGGTTAGCTCTTGAAGCCGTTCTCGAATCATATGCACTCGCATCGTAGGAAAAGCGATAACTACTGTCAAGCCGCCACGCAATCGCAGACAGGGCAAACGCGGAGCCTACGCACGAACTGCTGCACCCTGCCCTACCGGTTTTGGCACGGTCGCTCGGCTTCGCGCGGTCGCTCGGCAAGCAGCAGCATAACGTCGCCGAACCCGAAGCGTTTCGCACCCCAGTCGGCCGGCCGCTTTAGCGGCGCCGGTGCGGTTCCCGCGGCAAGCCCTCCCCAAAACGCTCGCTGCAGCGTCTCGAAGCCCGACTCGGCGAGAAGCCGCTGTAGCCCACGTCGCGAGAACAGATGCAGATGATCGGCGATAGCCGATCGCCAGCGCGACCCGAACAGCCGCGCCTGCAGCCCTGCGGTATCGGGGGTGACCACCACTATCCTTCCCCCCGGCGCGAGAACCCGGTAAACCTCATGGAGGAAGCTGCGCGGGTCCGGCAGATGCTCGATGAGGTGCGAAAAATGGATCAGCGAGAACCGCCCGTCCGAGAACCCGGCTTGTTCGAGCGTCCCGATCGTGATCGGCACACCGCGTCGCTCTATCCCGTATCGAGCGGCGGGCCGGCATACCTCAACTCCTTGTACCGCCCAGCCGTAGCGACCTCGCGCGTACTCGAGTAATGCTCCGGTGGCGCACCCGATGTCGAGCAGGCGCACCGGTTGAGGGAGTTTGGGCGCCCATCGCTCCCACGATACGTCCTCGAGCCCACGGATCATGAGACCCAGGAAGGCTCGATCGTTTTCGCGTTCATACTCGAAGTACTCTTCGTCGTAGCGTTGCTGCACATCCTCAGCAATCGGCAGCGGATTCTGACAGATATGCCCACACCCACCGCAGCGAACAAAGCCGAACTCGCCACAATCCCAGTGCGGCACAAACCGTTCGCCGCCGCACACGATGCAGGGTACGCGCTCTCGACGCTCGCCGTCGTTCGGTCGCTTCGAAAAGGTTTTCATTGCTGCCCGCCGACTTGATCGGGGCCGGCTCGATTCTCGGCCTCGTCCGGCACCTGCGCGGGCGGCAGCGTGAAATCGCGCGACGCAAGACCTCCAAGATGGTCGACCACCGTGACACGATACTCGCGCGCCTCGTCCGCAGGCTCGACCTCACCCACTGCGTATAGCGACTCGCCCCGCACCAGCTCGACTGCCGGTTGCGCGTTGATCCACTGCCGATGATCCCGCACGCGCTCGAACTCAAGCGCCACCTGCCGGCGCAGATCTCCGTTTAGGCTCTCGAGGACGATGCGATACGGGCTCAGGCGGGGCGCACCGGCGGCGGTGTGCGCGGTGTCGTGGGTTTCAACCAACACGGTATAGGAGCCGGCCGGCAGATCGGAAGCCTCCTCCGGCGCAATCGTGTCACCATCTACAAGCAGCGCAACACGCTCGATAACCGGTGCCTGCTCGACGCGGTAGTGCGGCAGCAACAGCTCCGGGTTCACGCGGCCGCGACGCTCTTGGTCGTAAACCTGCAGCAAGAGCGCGCCCGGCTCGCCGAACCCGGTTTCGCCGGGCGTCCCGAGCGTATCGGCACGAGTTAGCTCGCGAGGGAGCTCAGCAACTAGTGGGGGCGATAGATACGTGTAGAGCGTGCGAAAACCGCGCTCGTGTTCCAGAGCCACCACGCTGCCGAGCGGCGAATGCAGTCCACGCAGGCCGTCGTACTCACCGCTTCGATATACGATCTCCCCGTCCTCCACCGGCCTCAGCTCGCTTCCCGGATCGGCGACGAGATCGACGCCCGGCAACATGTACTCCCCAACGCGCGCGCCGAAGCTCCGCAGCATCTCGAACTCGTCGATCGGCCAGTGCCAAGCCGACAGCAGCGAAGGCACCACCACCGCGCACCAACACAGCAGAATCGCCGGTGCTACTCGGCGCGATACTCGGCGCGCTAACCGTCGGTAATCTCGAAGCAAACGAGAACCTCCTCGATTCCGAGAACATAACAGCCGTCGCCACCGGTGACGAATACGTCCTCCCCGGGCAAACGAGACTGCATCACGGTGCTGCGGTTGGGTGCGAGCACCAGCAACTCGCTCATCTCGTCACCGCGGACCACGAACGCACTCGGCCGGTCCGGCGTCCCCAGCTCAAGGGAGCCCACCGCAGCAGGCAACCCAAGCTCGGCGTGCTCGAAGCTGCGCATCGAAACCTCGGTCAATACCGTGCCGTGCTCGTACACCAAGCGATCACCGGCGGGCGCAAAGCGGAGCAGGCTCGGTCCGCGACGCGCGTGCTCGAGCTCGCGAGTGTGAAGCAGCTCAAGATCGCGCTCTGCGCTGATTTCGTACACCAACAGTCGCTGAGGCCGCAGCCCGGTGAGAACTGCTGCCATCCCGGCATCGGGTGACAACGCGACCGCGTAGACCGCCTCTACCTCGCTTCTCGACTCGCCCGAGTGCCCACGACCGAACTGCACGGTCTCACCGTCGGGGCTGATATACTCGGCGGTCCCGTCGAGCAATCCGAGCAACAGCGAGCCGTCGGCGGCGGCGTCAAGATCGGTAACCGGCGATGAAAACCGTCGGCTCCAGAGCTCCCGCGGCTCGGCGCTCGCCCCACCGGAGCTGCCGAACTGGAGCTCGTAGGCCGTGACGCCGTCCTGGAAGCGATCGAGAACGTACACTCGTTCCTGTGCGGCAATCGGGTAACCGCTGCGCGGCAAGGCCGCAACCTCGGCCCCGCCCGGAGCGCGCACCACCAACTCTTGTGGTGCGCGGTCGTAGGTGAGGTAATGACTGTCGGTAATCGTGACACCGTACGATATCGGCTCGCTTTGTTTGACCGTTCCGTCGTGCCGGAGATACCCGAAGCGGCCGGGGCCCCGAAACGGCCGAAGCTCAGCTCCCGGCACCCTCTCGTCGCCGCGCAGCTCCTCGGTCGCCGGCGCGCGCTGGTCCTCGCCCGGCTGGTTCTGGCCCGGCTGGTTCTGGCCCGGGGTTTCGTGATCGTCGTGCGGTTCAAGCGCGGTGACGAAGCGCACGCGCTGGGTCGGTTCAAGGCTCAACGGCACGGGACTGATCACGGCATAGAGCAACGCGAGCGTCACGAGCAGCAACAGTGTCTTGGTTGTTCGCATACCGCCGATGATCCCAGGCCGCTGTTTCCGTACCACTGCGGTACTGAACCGCTTGTACGATGGCGGCACTCGGCGGTATCCTATCGAAGGCCTTCCGCGCTGTCAACGTTGCGCACGAGGATCGGCCGGCCGGCCACGAATAGGAGCCTATTGTGACGAAAGAGACGCTACTGCAGATGGCGCACAACGCGGCGGCCTTCGCGTATGCCCCGTACTCCGGCTTTCGGGTCGGCGCAGCGTTACTGTGCGAGGACGGAACCGTGATTACCGGAGCAAATGTCGAGAACAGGTCGTACGGCTTGACGATCTGCGCCGAACGATCGGCGATCGTGGGAGCGGTATCGGCCGGGCACACCGCCTTCCGCGCGCTTGCGATCGCGACCCCTGATGCCCACGAACCGGTGGGGCCGTGCGGCGCCTGTCGACAGGTGATTCGCGAGTTCGCGGCGCCGGAGATGCCGGTGTATTGTGAGGATGCTGAGAATCCCGGCACCGCGATCATCGAAACCACCGCCGGAGCGCTGCTGCCGTTTGATTCGCTGCACGGGCTCGGCAGCCGAGACCGAGAAACCGACGGGTAGCGTCCACCGGAGCTGTCGAGATGCGAAGGCCGGGCGGTTCAGCGGCGGCCTGATTGCGACTTCGCCTGCCGACGTTGCGCTTCGGCGTTCTTGCTGCTTGCCTCGGAGCGCTGTTCGTCGGAGTTCATCTTCGCCTTCCAGACCTCGAGTTTTTTCTTGACCTGCTCGGCGTCGTCGTTCTCGCTAAGAATCGCGTGAACACGCCGCAACGCCGAGAGATACGCTATTGCGCGCTTGAAGTCGTCTATTCGGCCGGTCGAGAGCTCGTAACGTTCGCGGTATCGATCGGCGGCGCGCGCGAGGCGCGCTTTGCATAGCGCTACCAGTGTCACGCGCGATTCGTAGCCCGGCGCGCGCGGATCAAGCCCTTCGACGACGTGCCGGAGGTCGATCAGGTTCTTGACGACGGTTGCGTACCGGCCCTCGAGCTCCACAAACGACCACTTCCATTTCGAGTTCTCGCCGAAGGCGTCCTTAACCAGCTGTATCGTAAACCCAAGCTTGCGTGCAAGGTAGCACCGTCGCTCGTCGTCGTACTGCCCCATCAACTCGAGGCGGTCTTCGTAATCGGAGTACGGAACATCGAGGTAATCGGTAACCACCTCCTCGAGATAGATGATCGCTTGGTAGCAGCTCTTGCGAGCGTCGTTGAGGAAACCCTCGTTGCGCGTATTGAGTAACGCGAGCGACACACGGTTGAGCAGTAGGTAGTAGGACGCCAGATTCAGCCGCTCCTCGGCCAACGTGATGGACTTGTGCACGTTGCCGCGCTCGTCGTCCTCACTCATGGTCTTGGTGATGCTCTTTTCGCGTTCCACGATCGCTTCGGCCGCTTTCTTGTATTCCTTGACTTTTTCTGCGTAGCGATGTTTTGCTTCCGGACTAATCTTCGCCATTACCGCGTTCTCCCGCCGGCACACTCGGCGCACAACCCGTTGCCGACCGGGCCGGCGATACCGAGATCACTCGCCGGCCGCCTCTCGGTAGCGCGACAGCAGCTCTTCGGCGTGCGACAACGAGACCTCGGCCTCGCGATCGCCTGCGAGCATGCGTGCGATCTCTTGTTTGCGCTGTTCGCCACTAATCTCCCCTATACGCGTAACGGTGCGCTCACCCTCCACGCGCTTTTCAACGCGTATATGATTATCGGCACGTGCGGCTATCGTGGCAAGATGCGTTATGCAAAGTACTTGCTTGAATCCGGAGAGCGCCTGGAGGTGCTCGCCGACCGCTACCGCGATTTCGCCGCCGATGCCGGCATCCACCTCGTCGAACACGAGACAGCCGATAGAGTCGCTGGCCGCCAGGATCGTTTTAATTGCGAGCATGACGCGCGAGATCTCGCCGCCGCTTGCGATGCTGCGAAGCGGTTTGAGCGGCTCGCCGGTGTTGGGGGCGATCATGAACGCGACAGCGTCGAGACCGGTGGGACCGCATACCGGCTTACCGTCGGCCGATTGCTTACGCGTGAGGCGCACCTCAAACTGTGCGGCCGCCATCCCGAGCGTGTGCAGCACCTCGAGAATTGCGCGCGAGATGCGCTCGGCGGCTTCCGCGCGCGCTTTCGAGATGCGTTGCGCGGCCGCGCGTACCTCGCGCTCGCGCTCGGCGATCTCGTCGGCAAGCGAGGCCTTTTCGGCCTCGAAGTTCTCGAGCGCGGCGAGCTTTTGCTGCGCCTCGTCGTGATACTGCAGCACATCCGCGATCTCGGCTCCGTACTTCTTCTCGAGCCGATGAATGAGCGCAAGCCGATCTTCGCACGCCTCCAGCCGCTCGGGCGTGAACTCGATGGTTTGCCGATGTCCCCGAACCTCTTCGGCGAGATCCTCGAGATCGTAGAACAGCGAATCGAGCCTCTGGGAAGCCTCCGCGAGCGATTCGTCGATCTCGGCAGCCCCGGCGAGCCCTACGCGAGCCTCACGCATTCGCAGCAGCGCCCCGGCGTTACTCTCGGCCAGCGCGGCGTAACTGTGATCGAGCTGCGCGAACAGCTTTTCGTGCTGAGACAGAATTCGCCGCTCCTGCTCGAGCTCCTCTTCCTCGCCGGGTTTGAGCTCGGCCTCGGCAATCTCCTGCACCGCGAACTCCAGCAGTTCGCGTTCTCGCTCCCGGTTCTGCTCCGCCGAGATCAGCTCGTCGTAGCGCCGCTTCGCCGCGGTCATCTCCTGAAAGCGGCCCTGAAGATCATCGACCTCGCCTTCAATGCCGGCATAACGATCGAGCAAGCGACGGTGCTGATCCTCGGACAGCAACGACTGATGCTCATGCTGACCGTGCAGATCGAGCAGCATACTACTGAACTCGGCCAACTCGGCACGTGTGGTTGGAGTTGACTGCAGATAGATCGGCCCGCGTCCGGCGCGCTTGACGGTTCGCCGAACCACCACTCGCCCGTCCTCCGCTTCTATACCTCGGGCGGTCAACCATTGTTCGACCTCGGCGTTACCGTCGACCACAAAAACCCCCGACACAACCGCTTCATCCGATCCGGTACGAATAGCCTCGGTATCGGCTTTGCCCCCGTACAGCAACGACAACGCCCCGACAAGAATCGACTTTCCGGCCCCGGTCTCGCCGGTCAGCACATTGAATCCGCGTTCAAAACTTAGGTGCGCCTGTTCGATCAAGGCGTAGTTTCGTACACTCAACTCCTCAAGCATCGGGGCCTCCTGACCAGTTGAGTTTGGAGCGCAGGACCTCATAAAAGGTGCGCTTGTCGGAGCGGATGATGCGAACCTTGTCGGGCGAGCGACAGACGCGCACCTCGTCACCCGGCTCAAGCGTATACACCGTCTGTCCGTCGATCGTGAGAATGACACCGGTACGCTGCTCGGGCTCGATCGTGATCGTTACGTGCTCTTGAGCGTGAACCACGATCGGGCGGTGCGAAAGCGTAAACGGACAGATCGGGTTGATTATAATGGCTTCCATCTCCGGGTGCAGGATCGGGCCGCCGGCCGCGGCGGAATAGGCGGTGGAGCCGGTTGGGGTTGCGATTATCATGCCGTCGGCGCGATAAGGACCGAGCCGGTCTTCCAGCAGTGCCAGCGAGAGCTTCACGATCTTCGAGATCCCTTGAGCGGCGACCACCGCGTCGTTCAAGCCCTGAAACTCCGCGACCTTCGCGCCGCACCGAAACACCTCAACCGCCAGCACCAACCGGTCGCCGGCCGCGAGCTTGCCGTCGCGAAACTTCTCAAAAGCGGCCTGCCATTCGTCTCGTGTCACCTCGGTGATGAACCCGAAGTCTCCGAGGTTTACCGCCAGAATTGGGATGCGGCGCGAGGAGAGAAAGCGTGAGGCAAACAGCACCGTGCCGTCGCCCCCGAGCGAGATCGCGAGATCGAATGAATCTACCTCGGGCGGGGCGGTTTTGCCGGAGAACCCGAACACCACCACAGCGATCTGCTGCGCCTCGAGATACGAGCGGATCTCGTCGACGAGTGCCCTCGCGGCCGCTTTCTGGTAGTTGGCGACCAGCAGCACACGCCGGATATCGACCGTCATTCGCTAAAAGGCTCCCTACCCTATATTACCGCCTTCGGTTCCGTAGAGCTTCGCTTAACGCAAAATTTTACGGAATCGTCGAGAGAACTTTGCCGATTTTCTCTATCTGCGCATTCGTCAGCGTGGGATA
Source organism: Spirochaetaceae bacterium (assembly GCA_003552185.1). GTDB lineage: Bacteria > Spirochaetota > Spirochaetia > DSM-27196 > SLAA01 > B1Sed10-166. The sequence goes on along the minus strand of PUOW01000420.1, from coordinate 1,323 downwards.
TATAGGAAACAACACGCAACGCAGGAGCAAACCCCGCGCAGAGGCTACCCCACCGGTGGCGGCGTGCGTGCGCTCGGCATCTTCCACCGCCACCGCGGTCCGTGCAAACGCGGCCTTAGTACTGACCCCGTGCTTGCGTGCGTACTCTACCACACTGCGCATATCGGTCTCGAGCACCACCGGCATGCTGAACGCAACCGCTAACCCAGGCCCCGGGTATGGGAGCGTGCGGTGGGTGTGCAATGCCCGCGCGTAATACTCGCGTATCTCGTGGCGGCGTCTGAGCAATTCCTCGAGCTTACGAAACTGCGTCAACGCGAGCGAGGCGTTCATATCGGGCAGTAACTGCTCAGGCGACAGCAGCTCAACCGGCTTACGGAGCGCACGCAGTTGCTTCTTCGCTGCAGCGAGCACAAGGGTTCCGCCGCCGGCGGTGACAACCATCTCGGGTTCGAGCGAGACGATGGTGTAGTCACCCTGCACCCCGTCCTCGGGCTCGGCGCCGACCGCCTCGCCAAGATCCTCGATTATCGGAACGCCCAGCTCTGCGACGGCAGCCAACGGCTGCCGTTGCCCGAGCAGGTCGGCGACGCAGATCGCCGCGAACGGCGTTTCGGCGTGACGCGCCACGACCGATTCGGGGTTCAACAAGCCGGTGTCCGGTTCCACGTCCAACAACAGAGGCGTAAGCCCAAAGCGAAGCGCCGCCTCATAGTACGCCTGCGGGCAGAGCGCCGAGATCGCCACCGTTGCGCCGGGCTCAAGGTTGAGCGCCGCAAACGCAAGCTCGATCGCACGTTGGTACTCGCGCACCGCGGAGCCGCCGGAGCGCGACAGCGCCTCGGACGCAAGCCCTACAAGCTCCTGTGCCTCTTTGCCGTGTTCAAGGCTGTCGGAGACCATGCAACTCAACACGGCGTTCATCTCGGCTCGTCTTATTGAGGGTTTGCTGAATGGAATCATCTGCGCACGCGCCTCAGCGCCCCATGCCCTCGAGTTGCCGTAGCTCTCGCGTGCTGAACAGGCGCCGAACGTCGAGTATGATGAGATAGCCGTCGTCGCGGTTCACGACCCCCTGTATATACTCTGCGCCGATACCGGAGATCATCTGAGGAGGAGCCTGAACCTCTTCGCCGCCGATCGTAACGACACGAGAGACTTTGTCGATGATCACCGCGAGATGCACGTCGTCCAGCGAGATGATCACGAAGCCGCTCAGAAGCTGCTCTTCCTCGCTGAGTTCTGCGCGCTTGAGATGAAAACGACGATGCAGATTGATGACCGGAATGATCTCGCCCCGCAGGTTGAAGATGCCCTCCACGT
>PUOW01000008.1 GCA_003552185.1 Spirochaetaceae bacterium | reverse complement strand
GCGCGCACTGTCTTTGGCCTGAGTTCGACACGAGCGCGGCCTCGATCTCCTCGAACTCGATGGTGCGGTGGCACCAATAATGGATAGAAAACGTCTGAGTGGAGCAGGTTTTGCCGCACAGTGAGCACTTAAAGCGCTTGATGAACCCTCGAGCCTTGGTGTGGTAGCGGCCGTGGGCGAGCGCCCAGTGCGGGTGTGCGGCGGCGTGCTCGCGGTTGTGGTAGCGGCAGTCGGGGTTGGGGCAGAACTCCGCGGCGGAACTCGTGTTTGGGTCGTGATTTATGGCCTCTATGGTTTCCATGGGTTGTCCTCCTACTAGAGAACAACCGGAGTGGCGTGCGTTTTGCTTCGCTTAACCGAGCAGAAACTGCAGTTTCCCGGTGGTTTTCGCCGTCCACAAGAGTCGTGTCAGTATTTAAGGCTAAGGCGCGCGGAACCCAATTGGGGCCAATCGCGCGCCGGGGCCGCACCTATTGCTGCTGCTCGGCCGCGGGCGGCGGCAGCGCCTCGGGTTCGGTGGTATAGGCGTTAATAAACGTGAACAGTGCCAGCATACAGATCACCGCGATCGCGAGCTTTCGCATTATGTAGTAGTCCTCCCTGCTGTAATTTCACGTTTTTCGCATGTGCTTTTGTGCTTGATCCTAGAAGTATACCAATTATCTCAGATGCCGCATAGGGTCAATGAACTGTCCATTCTCGAGTATCGAGAAATGCAGGTGCGGCCCGGTGCTTCGACCGGTATTCCCGAGCAGCCCTACTCGTTGCCCCTGCGATAGATACTGACCGGAGGAAACAGTGATCCGGTCGAGATGGGCGTACAACGTCTGGTAGCCACGAGGGTGGCGCATAATTACGAACTTGCCGTAGTTTCCGGGCTGATTCTCGACATGCACCACACGGCCCGACATTGCGGCGTTTACCGGCGTCCCCGGGCGATTCACGATATCGATCCCGTTATGAAAGCGCCGCGTGCCGGTAAACGGGTCGCGACGCATGCCGAAACCGCTGCTGATTCGCCCGCGTACCGGCCAGCGGAACGCGTCTCCCAAAATAATGGCAAGTTCGGTTCCGTCCATTCGGGCTTCAGGAACGAACACCATATCACCGGGGTCTATTCGGGCCGATTCGAGGTCATTGGCGTCGAGCAACGCGTTGACCGAGCTCCCATGGCTGCGCGCGATGCTCTCGAGCGACTCGCCGCGCGAGACGGTGTGCAGCACTCCGTCACGATTCGGAATCTTGATGCTGTCGCCTGCGCGCATGCGCCGTGCGTCCGAGATGCGGTTGAAGCTCACCAAGGTGTCGAGACGGAGACCGTTCTGCGCGGCGATGCCGGACAGGGTGTCGCCAGAGCGCAGCTCGTACTCAACGGTGTCTACGCCGAGGAAGCTGCCGGCGTCAAGCTCAAGGTCTGCTGAAGCCTCGTAGCCCCGCTCGCGCCCGGCCATGCGGGTGCGCAGCGTTTCGACTGCTCCGTCGCTCGGCAGGCTAAGCTCCGGGGTGTGTTGCATCATACCGTGCAGCGCCTGCCCGGGCTGCAGGAGAAACGCTGCGGCGAGCACCGTGAGCACAATCGAGGCGCCGAACGCGATATGAAGCTCTCCCGGGCCGCTGAGCCCTAAGCTCTTGAAGCGGAAGCCCTTAAACCGTGTAGGGGTGCCGCTTGATTTCGTCTCGCCCACGCGCCCGCGCCCGCCCACGCGCCCGCGCGCCGCCGCCCAGTACGATCGTGCGCGGTCGAGGATCGATCTACGGTTGCCCAGCGTTCTCAGCGAGGCGCCGAGGCGATCGTCGCGGCGCCCGACAACGGGCCTGAGACGCTTTCGAACTCGCGAGGTCTGAGCGATTACCGAAAGGCGCTGCGACGAGAGGCTGGAGTTCGGAGCAGCGTTACGCTCACTCCGGGTTCGGCGGCGGCCAAGGTAGTTTCGAATGCTCAGCAGTTGATCTCCTGTCTTGCCCGGAGCGCTTACGATGCGCCGGAGCGCCTCGACACCGGCTTTGCGCCGCCCCACCGACTGGTGTTCAATGACCGATTGCATAGTATTCTACATATCGACATTCTTGCAACTGCGTATTATAGTTACGCACCGGAACGACCATGAAATCGCAGGGCACGCTTACCATTATCGCAGTCCCGACCTTGATCGCGGTGGTGCTAATGGGCGTTACTGTCCAAGCGGTTCAGATAGAAGGCGCTTCAATGAGCCCCACGCTGCCGAACGGCCGCACAATGCTCGTGAACCGCGCGGCGTACGGTCTACAGCTGCCGGTATCGGATCGCTATCTCGCGGTCTGGAACACGCCACGAAACGGCGATATTATCGTGTATCGTCCGCCGGACGATGATAGTATTGTAGTCAAGCGCTTGGTAGGTGCACCGGGCGAGCGTTTCACGTTACGGGAACAGAGTATGCGAATCGAAGGTCGAGAGTTCCAACTCTCGGGATATACCTACAGACAGTTGCGTGAGCTAACGCGTATCCCGGAAGACATGGTGTTTGCCGCCGGAGAGAACACCGCGCGTTCGCGCGACTCGCGGCATTACGGGTTGGTTCCAATCGACAGCATCAGGGGGCGGATCATGGCGATGCCCTTCGGCTTGTAGAACCATGGGGTCGAGTACGGGAGCATATGCAGCGAGCTAACCGCACCCGCTACATCGTGGTGTTTGTGTTCATGACGATATTCGCCGTGACGATCACGATTCAGTACGGCGAGATCATGCTGTCCTCCGAGCCCCGCGCCGCCGGGCGCTCGGCGCCGACGGTAGAGCGCGGCCCTATTCTCGACCGCAACGGCAAGATCCTCGCGATTCAAACCGAGCTCAACACGCTCACCGCCTGGACGCCCGATGTAGAACACCCGGATGAAACCGCGCGGCTCCTGAGCGAGGTTCTCGAGACCGATCGTCGCAAGCTCTACGAGCAGCTCACCGGAGGGGCGGGCTACGTGGTGCTGGAACGCGGGCTCTCGCCGACGCAAAGCGAACAGATCGATCAACTGCGCGCCGAGCGGCGAATCCCCGGCATACACCTACGCGGCGAGAGCGGCCGAAGCTATCCCGCCGGCAAGACCGCAGCCGCGGCGCTCGGTTACGTCGGGATAGACAACGTGGGGCTCAGCGGCGTTGAGTACGCCTACGATGAGGTGCTGTCGCCCCGCCACAACGGCGTGAACGGCGAAACGCGCTACGGCAACCAGCTTTTTTTGACGCTGGATCTCAACATACAGAGCGTGGTCGACAAGATCGTGAGCGAGACTCATGAGCGCGAGCAGGCGGGTTCCGTAGTTATGCTCGCGATGGACGCAAAGAGCGGAGAGCTACTCGCGTACTCAAAGTCGCCCAGTTTTGATCCCAACAACTTCGCCGAGTACAGCGCAGTACAGCGTCAAAACGCACCGATTAGCCGCATCTACGAACCGGGGTCGGTGTTTAAGGTATTCTCGATCGCGGCAATCATGGAGCTCGGCGGTATCAGCGAGCGCGACCGCTTTCACACCTCGGGTGGGTACCGCCCCGAGAACGCTTCCTTCACAATCCGTGACCTCGGAGACTACGGCACAATCGATACCGAAGGCATTATCCGCTACTCGAGCAACGTCGGCGCGGCGTACGCCTCGGAAACGGTAGACTCCGAGAGTTTCTATCACATGCTGCAGATGTTCGGATTCGGCGACAAGACCGGCATTGAGTTCGCAGGCGAGGAGCGTGGCCTGCTCCGTAGGCCCGAGGTCTGGTCGGCACGCACGAAGCAGACCGTTGCAATAGGACAGGAGATAGGTGTCACCGCGATGCAGGTCCTTCGGGCCGCCACCGCGCTCGCGAATCGCGGCGTGGTGCTGCAGCCGCGCATCGTACACAAGATTGTGGGGCCCGACGGTACCGTGATGCGTGAATCGCGACGCTCGCCGCAACGCCAAGTGCTCAGCCCCGAGACCGCCAGGCGCATGCTCGCGTACATGCAGAGCTCTACGCAGTCGGGCGGAACCGCATGGCGCATCCGGGTTGACGGGATCGATATCGCGGCAAAGACCGGCACCGCCGAGGTGTTCGACGCTCGGATCGGTGCGTACTCGGAGGATGCGTACATCGCCTCAACACTCGCGATGTTTCCCGCGCACGACCCGGAGGTGATTCTGTACACGGTCATAGAGGAACCCCGAGGTGAGACGGTGTTCGGCGGGCGCATCGCCGCACCGCCGATCCGCGAAGCCGCTGAGTTCATCATCCCGTACCTTGGCATTCGTACCGATCGCGACACCATTAGACGACACACCGGCCGTGTCGCGGTCTCGCACCCGAACCTACCCGAGTTCGACGAGGAGCTGCCCGACCTCACCGGCTTGCCGAAGCGCAGTTTGCTGCCGTTGTTTGAGTCCGACCGAATCGAGGTTGTGCTCGAAGGAACCGGTTGGGTGGTTCGTCAAGACCCGCCGCCCGGCGCCGAGATGTATGACGGCCTGCGACTGCACCTGGAGCTTGAATGACGGTACTGCGCCGAAACCTCGAGGCGCTCGCGGCGGTACATCCGGGAGCCGTCGAGGAGCTCGAGCTGCACAGCGGCGCCGCCGCCCCGCTCGAGCTGCACCACACGCGCGATGGCGACCTCACCGCGAAGTTCGCCGGGCGCTGGTTGCACAGCACGCGCGCGCCGCGTCGTGAAGCCGAGCGCGTTGCCGCCGATCCTTCGTTCGCGGCTGCGGATCTTATCGTGTGCTACGGCTTCGGGCTTGGATACCATCTTGAGGCCATTGCCGACCGACACCCCGAAACGCCGATCGTCGTGCTCGAGCCTCAGCTCGAGCTGTTTCGCGCTGCGCTCGGCACTCGGCCGCTTGAGCCGTTACTCCGCAGGGCCAATCTTACCTTGATCGCCGGCCCGGACGCCGCCGAAGGGCTTGCGCCGGCGCTGTCACGGATACGCCCTCGGCGGCCGGCGATCCAGCGCCTGCGCGCCGCGGTGGACGCCTCGCCCGAGGTCTTCGCGGCGGCCGACGAGGCAATCTCGCGACACAGCACCCGCGAAGAGATCAACCGCAATACCCTAAAGCGTTTCGGGCGCCTCTGGGTTCGCAACCTTGTCCGAAACATTACCGTGATGGCCGAGTCCCCCGGAATCGCGAGGCTACAGAACCGTTTCTCAGACCTGCCTGCGGTGGTGTGCGCCGCGGGCCCCACGCTCGACGAGGTGCTTCCCCGGCTCGCAGAGTTACGCGCGCACGCGTTGATCATTGCGGTAGACACTTCAATTGTACCGCTGCTCCGCGCCGGAGTGGCCCCCGACTTCCTGGTAACGGTGGACCCACAGTACTGGAACACGCGTCATCTCGATCGCGCCGATTCACCGCAGACTGCGCTCGTTTCGGAGTCGGCCACGCACCCCCGCGTGTTTCGTTTGCTGTCCGAGAACCCGCGTTACCTCTGTAGCTCGCTGTTCCCGCTGGGGCAGTACCTGGAGCGCGGACTCGAGCCGCGCGGCGCGCTGGGCGCGGGTGGCTCTGTGGCAACATCGGCTTGGGACTTCGCCAAGGTGCTCGGCTGCAACCCCGTTTACGCCGCCGGTCTCGACCTTGGGTTCCCCGATCACGTGACGCATTGCCGAGGCAGCTTCTTTGAGGAGCTCGCGCACGGGTTCTGCGACCGCATCATGCCGGTTGAGCGATACGCGGCGCAGTACCTCTGGGACGGCGGGTCGCGGCGCGGCGTCGCGACCGACGGAACCACGATCCTCACCGACCGGAGGATGCTGCTGTACAAGTGGTGGTTCGAGAGTCAGATCGCGGCCACGCAGCAGCCCGGCCCGCAGTTTCGAACGCTGAGCTCTCGCGGGCTTTTGATCGAAGGAATGGACGCGCTACCGCCCTCCGATGCCCTCGGCGAGGCCGAGTCCCAGGCTGCGCGTGCAGGCGGGCGCCCCGCGATCGACGCCCGCCTCAGCGAACTGCATAACCACCACCAAGCCGACCACTCGATCGAGCGGCTGGAACACGATCTTTCAACGCTCGCAGAGGAGCTTTCGGCGCTTGAAACCCGCTTAGACCCGGCGGTAGAGGCCGCACAACGAGCGGTCGAGACACACCGGGCCGACCCTGAGGCACCGCTCGAGCTTGCGATACTCGACGAGGCCGACCGCATGATCGCCGCGTCGCGGCAACGCGAGATCGTCGGGTTCCTCATACACGACGCCGCCGAGGAGATCTTCAACAGCACGACCGGCGCCGGCGAGAGCGCCGGCGAGAGCTCCGGGGAGCGCGCGTTGCGTAACTCCAAAACACTCTACTCCGCCCTCGCCGAGTCCACCCGCTACCACTCGCAGCTCATCGACCAAGCCCGTCGGCGCCTCGGCGGCCTCAGCACGCCCGCCGGCGTGGCGCACCGCTCCGCCGTTTCGCGCTTCGCTGAGTCGTCGCCCCACGAAGCGAGGTAGCTTCAAGTCCGGCATCCACAACACTCTTATCAGTACGCTAAGTGTCGGTTGGTTAAGTTTATGTGCTGCCGCGTCGATAATAATCTCAGCCGGGTTAAACCGGTTCCCTAAAACGGTATGCGCCGACGTCCAGGCATACCGTTTTTTTTTGCGCTTCTGAGGGCTTCTGAGGGGGGGCTCTGAGGGGGCCACGCGTTTGGAGATCCGGTCGCACGCTGATCCGCGGATACGCGAGAGTGCTCGTGGTTCCGGACGTGTAGTTCCGGGTTTGTTGTTCCGCCCGGCCACACTCGGAAAGGCGGCGTTAGGTCTCCTGCGGACCCGGCTCATCTGCCGGAACGTAAAGCTCCACAACCGTACCGCCGTCGTTTCCAACCTCGGTCTTCCAACCGGGATTGCTCCCGATAGTTCGGATTAGGGTGAGGCCGTACGAGCTGAGTTCTTGGTTTTCGAGCGCCCTTTCGGGAAGCCCGGGGCCGTTATCGGCGATCGTTAGGCGAATCTGATTCTGCTCGCGCGTGCTGTGGAGACGGATCTCGGGCGTGTCGTGCCCCGAGCAGCCGTACTTGAAGGCGTTGGTGAGCGCCTCATTCACAACCAACCCGGCGTAGAGTATGTTCTTCGGCGTTACGGGGTAGTCCCCGAGATCAAGGCGCAGACGAATCGAGTCGTCGGCATACTTCTCGGCCACCGCGGCCACGAGTCGTTCGAGATATCGCTTGAACGACAGCCCGCCGGTTTGCTCACGACCGGCGTCGAGTCCGGACTCGCCGGCGGAGTCTTCAGCCGGGCCGTTGCGGTAGAGGCTCTCGTGCAACAGCGAAAACGAGTATATGCGCGAGTCGAGATCCTTCAGAAACGCACGCTCTTCATTCTTGCGTGTGGAGTCTTGTTGTAGGCGGATCAAGCCCTGCAACAGCTGTAGGTCGTTCTTCACCTGGTGGTGCGACTCGCGAATCAAGGCGTCTTTCGCCTCGAGTTCGTGTTTCCTGCGGGTCTGAATCCGTTCAAACGCCGGGCGGAACAACGCGAGGCCCAGCAACATCAGCACCGAGATTGTGAGCGCAATGTACTCCGCAACCTGCGAACCGTCGAGAAAATCGGCCACTCCGAACAGGCCGAGCAGGCTCGTGATGCGACGCACCGCCATTAGAGCGACGGCTGCCGAGATGCAGAGCCATGGTACGTGAAACCCGGAAATCACGGCCAGGCGCAAACTCACGCCTGCCGCGGCGATTTGGAGGAGTATGGAAAGCGCCAGAACCCACGGGAGTGTCTCGGTCACATACTCCCCCTGTAGCGGTTTGCACTTTCTGAACTCTCTACCCTTAAGAGTAGCGCAGGGCTCACCGGCTGTCAAACAGGACCGATGGGCGCCGGGAGCAGCCCCGGCGGACCCGCGCGCCCGCGCGCCCCCGAGAACCCGTCGGACAAACGGAGCGTGCCGGCGCGCACCTCGGGCGCGCCCGAACACGAACTCCGTTGCCGTCGGCGCCGTCGGCTATCCTGCTGCGGTCATCGCCGCGACGTCCTCTCTTGCATCCCCGGTCGGCATGAGATTGAAGTTCTCGGAGATCACCTTTGCAACACCGGGCGAGAGAAACGCCGGGAGCGTGGGGCCAAGCCGAATGTTCCGCACGCCGAGCGATAACAGCGCGAGCAGCACGCAGACGGCCTTTTGCTCATACCACGCGATGTCGTACGAGATCGGCAGATCGTTGATATTCTCCAGTCCGAATGCTTCCTTGAGCTTGAGCGCGATCATTACCAGGCTGTAGGAGTCGTTGCACTGCCCGGCGTCGAGGACGCGGGGGATGCCGTCGATCTCGCCGAGGTTGAGCTTATTGTAGCGATACTTGGCACAACCTGCGGTGAGGATGACCGAACTCTCGGGAAGCGCCTCGGCCACCTCGGTGAAGTAGCTCCGGCCCTTCTGGCGACCATCGCATCCGGCCATCACGACGAAGCGTTGAATCGCCCCGCTCTTGACTGCATCCACCACTTTGTCTGCAAGTGCGGTGACCTGCGCGTGCGCGAATCCGCCGACGATGCTCCCCGACTCGATCTCGGTAGGCGGATCACACTGCTTAGCCCGCTCGATTACCGGGCCGAAGTTCTTTGCGCTGCCGTTGCTTCGGTCGGGAATGTGCTGTACCCCCGGGTAACCCGCCATGCCGGTCGTGAAGATACGGTCGCGATAGCTGTCCTGCACCGGTGTGATGCAGTTTGTCGTCATCAGGATCGCTCCGTTAAACGCATCGAACTCCTTGTTCTGTTTCCACCACGAGTTTCCGTAGTTTCCGATGAAGTGCGAGTACTTCTTGAACTCCGGATAGTAGTTGGCCGGTAGCATCTCGCAGTGCGTATAGACGTCGACACCGGTTCCCTCGGTCTGCTTGAGGAGCTCTTCCATATCGCGGAGATCGTGCCCGGAGATCAGAATCGCCGGGTTTTTGCCGACACCGATATTCACGGTGCTGATCTCCGGGTTCCCGTACGCTCCGGTGTTCGCTGCGTCCAGTAGCGCCATCGTTTTCACCGCAAGGTTTCCGGTTTCCAGTACCAACGCGGTGAGTTCATCGGCCGTCTTGCGGTCGTCGAGCACCGCAGCGAGCAACTGTAGAACACCTCGATAGATTTCATCGTCTTCCTTGCCGAGCACCGCGGCATGATCACCGTACGCCGCGATCCCGCGAAGCCCGTACACGATGGTCTCGCGCAACGAGCGAATGTCCTCGTTCTCGGTGGAAAGCACGCCCACGTGGTAGCCCTTCGTCGGGTACTCGGACGGGTCGTCGCCGCGCCAGGTAGCGGCATCCGGAAGCTCGGTACCGAGGTCGCCGCAGCGCTCGGCGAGACGATCGCGTAACTCCAACGCCTCAGCGATCAAGTCGTGGAAACGCGCGTCGTCGAAGTTGGCGTTGGTAATGGTGGCGAACAACGCCCTCAGCGCAAAACGTCCGGCCTCGGCCGCCGACTCGCCGCGCTCGGCAAGGATGCTCCCGTAGTACCCAATGCCTTTCACCACAAAGGTCAAAAGGTCCTGCAGGTTCGCGGTATCAGGCTCCTTTCCACACACCCCTCGCGCCGTGCAGCCCTCGTTCTTGAGTGCCTCCTGGCACTGCCAACAAAACATCTTCATAAGGTCCTCCTCCCGGTACAGTCAGGCGGCCCGGGCAGCCGGCTTGAGTTTCACGACGCTTCGGTCGCGGCTTCGATACCGGTAACGCAACGCAGAGTTCTCCGCGATTGTGGCGTTCGGTTTTGTTTAGTAGAATACTATCAGTTAGGCGGGGTCGCGGTATCATATGTTACGTTCAGCCGAGAATTCCGACGGTAAGACGGTCGAGGCCGCGCGCAGGCTCAGTGAGTGTCCGGTCTTCAACACCGTCTCGTGCGAGCGCCTCACGGCCTTGCTGCAGCGCTATCGCTATCAGCTTGCCGCCTACGAAGCTGCGGCGGTGGTCGCGTTTCGGGGAGACCGCTACGATAGACTTATGGTTTTACTCACCGGAAGCGTGCGCACCGAGATTAACTCGTACGGCGGTGGTCAGTACACCGTTGCCGAGTACACCGCTCCGTGCTTGCTCGCGCCGGCGCTGCTGTTCGGCGAAGAAAACCTCATGCCGGTCTCGGTCACAACGATGGAGCCGTCGCAGTTACTGCGCATATCGCGAGCGGCGGTACTCGATCTCTGTCAAAGCGATGAAGCGTTTCTCGAGGCCTACCTCGCCGACATCTCAACGCGTGTAAGCGTGTTGGCCGATAAGCTACGCCTTACGCGTTTCGGCACCATCCGAGAGCGTATCGCGTACTACCTGCTCGACCAGTACCAGTTACAAGGAACGCTCATGCTTCAGCTTCCCCATTCTCGCCGCACCCAGGCCGAGATCCTCGGGGCCACGCGACCGGCGGTTTCACGCGTGCTCGCAGATCTTGCCGACGACGGAATCATAACCTACGAGCGTGACGTCTTGCAGATACGAGACCTCGACGCGCTTGAGCGGCTTGCCGACGAGGTAGAATAGGCGGTATAACAGGCCGAGAGGAGCCGAGATGCAAGACAAGATGCACAACAAGTCGCGATCCGAAGCCGACTCAACCGCGCAAGACCGGGCGGCCGTACCGCACAGATCCGAGACCGCGCTCATCGGGGTCGTCACGGTCTCAGACCGCGCGAGTCGCGGGGAATACCAAGACCGCGGCGGGCCGGCGGTATACACCTGGTTGGAGACGCACATCAGCACGCGGTGGTCTGCACTGCGGCGCGTTGTCCCCGACGAGCGCGACCGGCTCGAGGCCTGTCTGCGCGAGCTCGCCGACGAAGACGGGTGCTGTCTTGTTATCACCACCGGGGGCACCGGCCCTGCGCCGCGAGACATAACTCCCGAGGCTACCGAAGCGGTCTGCGAGCGCGCGATGCCGGGGTTCGGTGAGCTCATGCGAAGCGTCTCGCTACAAGTGGTTCCCACCGCCATACTCTCTCGCCAAACCGCCGGAACTCGTGGACGCTGCCTCATCCTCAACCTACCCGGCAATCCTTCGGCAATCGCCGACTGTCTCAACGCGGTGTTTCCTTCGATCCCTTACTGCATCGAACTCATGGACGGTCCTTACATCGACACCCACCCTTCGGTGATGCAGGCGTTTCGCCCTAAGCACGCTCGGCGCGGCTGAAGAGCCGCCGGCCCGGCGACCCCGGATCAAGGCGCACCCAATGCCCAACACCGCTCAATCATGACTTGACTACTTATCTATTTTGTTATATATTGTTTTTAGAATATAGAAAGGAGCACTGCAATGAAAAAAACGATATTAGTTGCCGCACTGAGTTTCGCCGCCGGCCTCATCGTGACCGCCGGTGTCACGTACTACAGCGCGCCGAGCCTTATGATGCTTGAAGATCGTAGTCCTTACGATTTCGAGCAAACGGTTGAAACCTTTGAGCGTGAAGTAACCGAGGGTGGTTGGAGCGTACTTCAGGTACACGACATGCAAGAAGTACTTGCCGGGCATGGGCATGAGGTGGCCGCGGTCAAGATCTTCGAGCTATGTTCGTCACAGTACTCCGCCGAGATACTCACTCTCGATGACGAGCGGATTGTTTCTCCGCTCATGCCGTGCCGTGTCGCAATCTATGAGAAAAGCAACGGCAACACCTATATCGCTCGCATGAACTCCGAGCTCATGGCCCGGCCTTTCGGGGGCGTCATCAACTCGGTCATGCAGACCGCGGCGGTGGAAACTGAAGAAATTATCGCGGCATTGGTAGACGGTACCGCGCTCGCTACTTCCAACCGGTAGTCCGAACCGTCCACGGCGTGACCAAGCGATCGCGTTGCGGGCGTCCTCGCGATGTTTGTCGCAGACCGTGTTAGACACCGCCGAGGCGAGTTCCCGGTTCCCTCGGCGGTTCTTTACGACTTGTTTACGACTGCCGGATTACCCCCTATACTCAGAGTGTAGCGTTGAAGGCCTTCGCGATAACACGACGAGGAGTAAGTCATGATCAAGTTCATTCTCGGTGGGGTGGTCGGAGTTCTTGCGATCGTGTTCATGATGCAGAATCACGAGGTGGTCGAGATCTCGTTCCTGTTCTGGACGCTTACAACCTCGCGTGCGCTTATTCTGTTCGTCATGCTCGGTATCGGCTTAGTACTCGGGGCGAGCGGTACAATGCTGCTGTCGCGAAAACGTCGCCGATAGCGGCGAACGGAGCGCGCGCCGGCTGTGCCGAGGGCGGGTTGATTGTATGCCCCATCCGGTCTCGTTTGTTGTGTTGATCGCGGCAGTCGTGGTGAGTGTGGCCTGGCGTCGAGGGATGCGCGCGAATCGCGCGTTGATCCTCTCGGCCTGCAACACGGTGGAGGAGGTGTTCGACCCCGTCGACAAAACCTACACAAACATCGGCGGGAGTATCGGGTATCAGTTTACGCATACCCTCGAGAAGCCGTTTTCGCGCATCGACGGCACGATCGCGACTGTTCCGCGCCAGGCGGTGCTGTACCTGCCGATCTCGCGCGCGCTTGGACGCGAAGACATCCTCCAACTCACGCTTTTCTGCCCGAATCTACCTCCGGGTATCGGGCATATCGTTGAGTCGCGCCAGTTACGGCGCGGCTGGATTGTCCCGGAAGAAACCGAACAGATGTACGCCCGCACCGAACAGCTGGAAGACATGACGGTAGTCGTGTATTACTTCAACCCATACGTTCGTGAGCAACTCGCTGCACGGTTCCTTGAGATATCTCGCCGCCGGGCGTTTCGTTACCTTGGGTATTATGGCAGTTACGGCTACGTTACGCTGCGGCTTGACCCAACCGCAGCCGATGCGCCGGAGCTACTGCACGACTGGCGCACCAAGATGGTGAAGCTGCTGACCGAGCGGTAAACCCGCAACGAAGCCCGCAAGATACTCCGGCAGACCGCCCGAGGCTCTCCGGCCTCCAGGCCGCAGTGAAGGCGGTCTCGCACACACGGTCGCACGCACACGGTCTCGCACACACGGTCGCACGCACACGGCCTCGCGCGCGAAATTAACGAGCGTTGTTCTGCTCCGCCGGTTCGTGTTGCGACTGCTTGAGCGCAGCCTTGCGCTCCTCCACGTGGCCGTTCACCCAGGTGGTCAACGGGTCTATGACCTTTCCAACCTCGCCGACGCGGGGCCGCATCAGCACAAACACCCGTTGCTCGGACGGAACCAGCGCGATATGCCTAACCTCGGCCGGCTCTTCGAGCTGGTTTCGACAGCGCATAAGCGCCTCGCGGGTTATTCTATCGGCGTAATACAAGAAGTACTCGCGCCCGCCCCAGTCTACCGATTCCTTGCTCAGGTGTTCGGCGTTCGAGATACTCGCACCCACTGCACGCGAGTACTTACGCGCGATGATGTGCCCTTCCGCAATGGCACCGTCCGCCTTCGGCGATAAGTGATACACCAGGTACAGGCGGTCGAAGCGGCCGAACAGCCGAGCAAACGGGTAATACAACCACGACTGCCTCGGCAGCAGTGTAATTGTTGCATCGACCCTGCGAACGAACTTGTTCTGCTTCGGGACAAAGTTGGCATGATACCCGGTTAGCCCGCCGATGTTGGTGAACTGTTGATCCTTGGGATTGAGCACGGCCTGGATCGCCTCAAAAGCGTCTACAAATAAACGCTTGTTGCGGCGCTTCCCCCAGGTATACCCCAAAGTCAGAAGGATCGTAAAAGCGACAAAGAGATAAAACAGCGGCTCCTGGGTGATCTCTGCGTGATGCATCATGACAACGGCCTCGTAGGCAGGACCCTACACAAACGCTGCGGTAATATCAACCGGCATCGCATAAGAGCCTTCTCTCTGCGGTGGCTGCAGCGGAACGCGCTGAATCGGCACGCTGCGCGCACCGTTGGTGAAGAGCTTAGCCTCCACGTCTTGCGCAATCTCTTCGTTTTCGTCTTCCACCTTGTTGTTGTAGGCCGACCGCAACGGGAGCTCGAGCTCCCGGAGGCCGCTCACGATGCGCTCCGACTCGCGGAACGAGAGATAATCGGGATTGAAGACCACCGCGATATGCGTGTCGGCGCCGCGCAGCAGGCTATTGAGCGTCCGGTAGCGCTGGTGCATCTCCTCGAGCTTATGCAAGACCGTGTCGTCGCGCTCGGTGTACGGGAGCTTAAACCCTTCTTCGTCGTACTTACCGCTGAGTTTGTGAATGGTACCGCGCTTCTGCAATATCTGGCGCCGCAGTTTCAGCAAGCGCTCAACCCACGCCACCGTGATACTCGGCAACGCCAAGATCCGTAACGTGAGACCGGTCGGCGGTGTGTCGAACACGATGTAGTCGTACCCCGTGTCGTCGATCACGATGCGCTCGAGCGCGGTTAACGCGGCGTACTCCTCAACGCCCGGCGAGTAGCGCAGCACCTTCAAGTACAGATCGAGATTGAAGGCGTGCGTGTAGCTATACACATCGCTCAAGACACCGATGCTGCGGTCGATATAGGCCTCGGCCGACTGCTCGAGATCGGCTTCCTGTAGATCGAGATGCTGGGTAAACGCGAGTTTGGCGTGGCTGAGCTCGCGCCCGAAGATATCGCCGAGATTATGCGCCGGGTCGAACGATACCGCGAGCACCTTGTGACCGAGCTGCGATAGCTGCCATGCGGCGGTTGCCGCGAGGGTCGATTTCCCGACTCCGCCTTTGCCGGTGAAGAACAGCCGTTGCACGATCGACACCGCCTCAGGTAACGTCGAAGCACCCGGCGATCTCGGCGAGCGCGTCGGAAGCGTTCTCGGCACGGCGGTTCACCACCTTGAGCTCGTGCTCGAGGTGAGGCAGCAGCTCGGCCGAGATAAACGACGGAGGTGCGGGTAGCCCGGTGAACGACCCCATGAGGATGAGAACGAACACATTCTCGAGCTCACGCACCTCGCATTCGGTAAGGCCCACCGCCTTGGAGCGGTGGGCATCGTCCAGATTGCGAAAGAAGCCCTTGATTGAATCCCAGAGCCGCCTCGGCGACTCCGGGGAATCAGTGTTTAGGTCGTTAGGATTCGTGCTATCGTCTTCCGACACCTTCGGGCTCCTTCACGCACCTATCAGCCGCTTGTGGTCTCTTCACCGGTAGCCGGCAGGCCGCGTGTCTTGAAGAAATCGATGATGAATACCACATTGATGACCAGCATCGCCGCGGTGATGATGCCGACTATGGTACCGGTTGCGAACCGAGTCTCCATAACGACCGGAACGATCGTGAAGAGGTACCAGATCATGGCTGCGGTAACCGTTACCCAAAGCAGCATAGCAGGTACAAACGCGACGGTGGCCTTGGATTTCAGCCGCTTCATAACCCAGGCCGTCCCGGTAAGCAGCGCGATCGCGGCGATCAATTGGTTGGCGCTACCGAAGGCCGGCCACAGCAATGCCTGGCCGCCACTCCAGCCGAGGTAGATACCGATAGCCGCCGGAATGACCGAAGCGACCCAGCGGTTGGTGAGCATGCGGTACGCGCCGTCGGCGCCGCGATCCTTCAGCGGTGCCGCCATCTCGGCGACGCAGTAGCGGCCGAGGCGGTTCGTGGTATCGAGCGTGGTCATAGCGAACGATGCAACCCACAGCCCGGCGATCGCACGCAGAAACGCTCCCGGAATGAACCCAAGCCAGGTGGAGCTTACCATCTCGGCCCAGGTTTCGGAGAACATAGCGGCGCCCGGAAAGGTTGCGCCCATCGCGGGTGTATACTCGGTAGCCCAGCCGGCGACCGTGATACTCTCACCGGCGGCCTGAATTACCTGGACACCGAAGCCCGCTACCGCGATCACGACGATGGTCGAGAGAAAGCCCTCAACCAACATTACGCCGTAGCCGATCGGGAGCCCGGCCTTCTCGCTGGAAAGCTGCTTCGAGGTGGTGCCGGAACCAACGAGCGAATGGAAGCCCGAGAGCGAGCCACACGCGATGATCAGCGGAATAACCGGCCAGAACGGTGTCGGCTGCCCCTCGGTCACGATCGGGGCGAAGCTCGTAAACGCCGGGGCGCTGAAGTTGCCGACCGCGAAGATCGCGGCAAGGCCGCCGATCACGAGCCCGAAGTACAACAGAAACGAGTTCAGGTAGTCGCGCGGCTGCAGCAGCACGTTAACCGGTAAGGCCGACGCAACGATGATATAGACGAACATCAGGGCGAACCATGCATCGCCGGGCAGCTCAATCGGGAACACCGTACCGAGCCAGATCACCGCTATCAGCATCGCAACACCGATAACGGTGGAGACAATGAACGGCAGATTGGTGCGGTACAGCAGTACGCCGAGTATCACCGCGGCGATCAACAGGTAGATAGTTGCCGCCGGAACATCGGGGTTCGCGGTGAACATGCCTTCGATAACCGCCGCAAACGCGCCGACCACCAGCACCAGCAAGAAGAACACCAGGTAGTAGAACAAGCGACCGGTTCTTTGGGTTATGAGATCCGATGCGACGAACTGGATAGACTTCCCGTCGTAGCGCACCGAAGCCATCACCGAAAGATAGTCGTGGACCGCGCCGATAAAGATGTTACCGAACCAGACCCACGCCAGTGCCGGGACCCAACCCCATGCCATGGCGAGAACCGGACCAACAATCGGGGCGGCACCCGCTACCGATGCAAAGTGGTGACCGAATAGTACCGAGCTGCGAGCCGGCACATAGTCTACACCGTCGGAAAGGCGATGCGCGGGTGTCTGAATGCTGTTGTCGGCCTTCACCACCTCGGTCTCGAGCTTGCGACCGTAGGTGAAGTAGAGCCCGGCATACAGCACAAAACCAACAAGGACAATTACGGTTGTCACTGCTTCTGCCTCCTATTCGCGAAATGTGTACTATTAACGCGGTAATACTACACGCCATCTGTACATGTGTCAAATTGTTCTATAAATTCCGGTGCTTATAACGGTTATGGAGCTCCGGCGGTGCCCCGGCCGTACCGAATAGGAGGGAACCGCCGAGAGAAATCTTGGCAATCATGACGACCTGTTGTATCGCGTTCGATGACGCCGTGCTATAGTAAGCGCGCAGATACGCGGCAAGGAAGATACCTGATGCAGACAATTTTTTTTACCGGCAAAGGCGGCGTCGGCAAATCGACGCTCTCGGCGGCGACCGCCTGGCAACTCGCCGACCGTGGGCACAAGGTGCTCGCGGTTTCGTTCGACCCGGCCCATAACCTCGGCGATATCTTCGGCTTAACGCTCGGTCATCGGCGCAAGCAGTTCAGCGAGAATCTCTGGCTACAGGAGATCGACCTCGACAAGAGCGCGGCGCAGTACATCGAAGAGAATATCGATCTGCTCGGACAAGTATACTCCTACACACGAGCATTTAACTTCGACAGCTACTTCAAGACGATGCGCTACTCGCCCGGTGTTGAGGAGTACGCCGCGTTGACCGCGCTGCAGGAGATCATCAGTACCGAGAGCGAGTTCGATTACATCGTGTTCGACACGCCGCCGACCGGGCTGACGCTGCGCATCCTGGCGCTGCCGAACATCACCATCACCTGGGTCGACCGCTTGAGGCGCATTCGCCGCGAGCTCCTCAAAAAACGTCACACCGTGCACAACCTCGACGGAACCTTCCTCGCGGAGGGGGTGGTACTCCCGTACGAGGAGAAAGACGACACGGTGCTGCGAAAACTCGACGCAATGTGGAAGCGTTACGTTGAGCTCTACAACGTGTTGCAGGGCGCGGACACCTCGATCGCGGTGGTATTCAACCCCGATTATCTCTCGCTACGCGAATCGCAACGCATCGTAAGCGGATTATCCGATCTGCGACTACCGCTTCGCGCGGCGTACAACAACAAATGCACCGCCGAGAATCAAGACACCGCCGGCGAGGTGGAAGGTCAGTTGCTACACGAGCGCTCGGATGTAACGGTGGTGCGCGTTCCACGGACGGCGTATCGGCGCGAATACGCCTATGAGGTGCCGGTGGAGCTCACCGCACCGTTTTTGGCCGTCACCCCTTGAGCGGCGTGGGTAGCACCCCCGGCGATCATCCGGCCGCGGGCATCGTGAGCACTCCCAGGTAGTGCAGCACGCTCCCGGCGAGCACAAAAATGTGCCATATTCCGTGACTGAAACGCAGGCGCTGGTTGGCATAGAACGCAATCCCGGCGGTATAGGCGATCCCGCCGGCCACCAGCCATCGCAAGGTCGGGGCCGAGAGTTGCTGCATCAGAGGTCTGATCGCGATCACCACCATCCACCCCATCGCGACATATACAACCACCGACAAAATCCGAAACCTGCCGATCATGAACAGTTTGAGCACGGTTCCGAGTAACGCAAGTCCCCAGACCACGCCGAACAGGCTCCATCCCCACCCACCGCGGAGCGCTACCAAGGTAAACGGAGTGTAGGTGCCGGCGATCAAGAAATAGATCGCTACGTGATCGAACACACGCAGACGCGACTTCGCCGGTGAGATCGGAACGGTGTGGTACAACGTCGAGGCCACATACAGCAAAATCAGCGTCGCGCCGAAGATCGAGACCGCTACGATTCGGCGCGGTTCGCCGAGCATCGCGGCGTGTACCACCAACACAACCGTCCCGGGAATCGCGATCAGCGCGCCGACCGCGTGCGTAATGCTGTTGATAAGCTCCTCTGTTCGAGTTTGTGTGCGTCCCATAGCGTCCTTCGAGTAGGTATGATGTCTCGCGTTGCGGCGCGGCGGCTATACGCGCAACTGCAGCGGCACAATAAGCCGCACCGACCGCTCCAGCGTTTGCGAGTATACGTGATCGTGGCGCTGCTCGTCTCGTGCCACAGTCTCCTCCGAGATCAAGTCCTCAACCAGAATCACAACCCGCCGATCGCGGAGCAGCGTCACCACCCCGTACAGCCGTGAGCCGTCGAGCTGCTCGAGTCGCTCAACCGGTGCCACGCTGTACAGCGCAAGAACCTCAGCGTTCAACCTGTAGTAGGTGTTGCCGTGGTGATCGTGACTGAGGTAGCGCGGGTCGATCCTGACCGTCTCCACAATTTCACTCGCGGGGATCGCGAACACCTGATCTCCGAAGCGGGCGACGAGTACGCTTACGAGGCGCGTGCCACGCGAGAGATGCAGCTCAAACGTCACCCCGAAGCGATCCTTGCGGCGGTGCGCCGCTTCGCCGGCACGGTCGTTGTGGTCGCCATTGCCGATATCGCCGGCATGAGTCGCGAGCTTCACGGTACCGCCCAGCACCGTCTCGACGGCGTGCACCACCGTATCGAGCCCCACCCCGCGCCCGGAATGATCGGAGCCCTCGTCACGCGTCGTGAAACCGGGAGTCGCGAGCGTCGCGAGCAGCGTCTCAGGCGGTTCGGTGAGGAAGAGCTTGCGATAGCGCTCGCGTGCCCAGTCTTCATCGAGTCCCCGCCCGTCGTCCTGCACACGGATCACCAACGACTGCCCCTCGAGCTGGGCCGTTACGCGTATCTCCCCATACTCGGACTTCCCGCTCGCCGCGCGCTCTTCCGGCGACTCGATTGCGTGGTCGGCGGCGTTTCGAACCAGGTGAGCGAGGACCTCGGAAAGGATACGCGCGAGCGGCAGAAACACACCTAACTCGCCGCCTGAGGTCCTAATTCTGATGAGCTTACCGAGTTCGCGCCCGAGCTGCGCAACAAGCGCTTGGAGTTCGTCGAACACGCCGTAGAGGCGGACAATCGCGGTCTCGGAGACCGCACGCTCCACAACCGCCGCCATTCTACTCGCGGTCTGCAGCCTGCGCTGAAGCGCCGTGCCTTGAAGACGTTTGTCGTTGCTCACCGCGTGGTACACAAGATCGAGCTCATGACGCAACTCATCGGTATAGAGGCAGACTCGCTCGTATTTTCGCGTCGGCAGGCTGAGATCCACGCGGCGGATACCGGCCGAGAAGCCCGAGGTATACCCGTCGTCTTCCTCGTCCGCGGCAGCGTAGAGAACCTCGTACGAGCGCTCCTCGACCCTGACGTTCTCGATCGCGGCCACATCGATAGCCGAGGCAATCACCTCGGGATCAACCTCCGAGGTGCAGAGAATCTCGAAACTGCGCAACGCGTCGGTGACTTCCTCAACCGGAGGGTTGGTCTTGACCACGTTCACGATGCGCTCGAGATTGCCTACGACGAGATAGATGCGCGCATACAGCATCGGCTCGGGATCAACGATCTCGCAGCGGATGCGGTACAGCCGCTCCCCGTGCTCCTCCGCTTCGCGCAACACACGCCGCTCGAAGCGCGACAACCGGTGTAGCCCACCGGGGCGCGGCTCAACCGGCCCGGCGTTGTGCCGCCGCCCGTCACCCGCAGAAAGCTCAGGCGTGTGTGACTGCTCGCGGACGGTACGCTCGGCCTCTTCGAACGCATTCTGGACCTCTTTCGCGGCCGCGACCAAGGTGGCGACGCCGCCGATGCGCTCGAGGTCGGCGTCGCGAACCAAGGCGAGATACTCCTCAAGCGCGTGCGCACGCTCGAACAGCGGCGTTAACCCAAGAAACGAAGCCTCCGACTTCAACGAATGCGCATAGCGAAACGCCTGATCCACCGGCGCGCCCGAGTCCGACGATTCCCCCCCAAGCTGCGCGATCGCGTCCTTGAGTCCTTCGAGCATCACCCGACCGTCCTCAAGGAATGTGCGCCCCAGACGCCGACGATACTCCATCGCTCGCGTCCGCCCCTGGCTCGAAGCGGCCGAAGGCACCGAGCCGTCGCGCGTGACCGCACTGGGGCCGCTCATCGACCACCTGCCTCACCGAACGAGGCGGTGCGGCGATAACGCGCCGCATCGGTGTCCGGCGCATCGGCCTCGGTATAGCGGCGAAACAACCGCAAGCTGCGCCGGCGTAGCTCGGGATCGGTTTCGCGTAGGCCGGAGAGGATCACCGAGTGGAAGTACTGCGGCCGCCCTATCGCCTCCACCGCGGTGAGGATCGCCGTTTTAACCGACGCGGAGCCGCGGTGAAACGCAGTGGCCAACTCTCCGCCGGACTGCAAGATCTCGAGCTTTGAAACCGCACGGATCGCCTCGAGCACCACAATCTCGGCCGAATCGTTTAAGGCTTGCCGAATATAGCCGTACGCGATCTTCTTACGCCGATTGCCGAGCATGCGCACCGCAAAGGCACGCCGGCTTACACTGTTGGACTCCACCGCCATACGACCAAGCGTAAACAAATCGTACTCGCGCTCGGCCTCTCCGGCGGCGGTTCCCCGTGCGCCGGCCGCTCCCCGTGCGCCGGCGGTTCCCCGTGCGCCGGCCGCTCCCCGGTCTTGGGCGGCGGCGCGCCCGCCGGCGGTGTTGTCGCCCCACCCGCGGTTGCGGTACGAGCCTTCGTTGCGCGAGCGCCCGGTACCGTGCGCGCCGGCGGCGTCCTGCGCGCGCCCAGCGTCATGCGCGCGCCCGGCGTCCTGCGCGCGCCCGGTGTCCTGCGCGCGCCGCGCCTTCTGCGAACGCCCGGCCTCGTGCGCATGCCCGCCGTCCTGTGTTCGCCGGCCGGCGCGTTGATACGAGGCGTTTCGTGTTTGCGCCTGCGCGCGGGGACCCGACTGCGCCCGGGCGCGGAACGGGATCGGCTCGCGGCGGCTCATCAGCTCGCGGTACGCGGCGATGATTCGATCGAGCCGTTCGGTATGGTTGTTGGCGCCGGCGAGGTCGGGGTGATACCGCTTCAGAAGTGTTCTATAGGCGCGCTTGACCTCGGCCGGGTCGGCGTTCGGCTTCAGACCGAGCTCCTTGTACAGCTCATGCACCTTCATTGCCGACCTCCGACTCAAGATCAACCGCGCGCAGCTCCTGCACAATGGTTTCGAGCGCAATACGATACTCATGCAGACGCGCCGGCCGACGCAAGGTGCGCGCGGCGTGTTGCGCCGCCTGCAGTAGCTCCTCTATCTCGGTGCGAAACTCCGCATCCAACGCGCCGGCATGCTTTGAAAGCTGCCCCTCGAGATACGAGATAAGCCGCTGCACCTGACGTTGTGCCGCTCGCAACTCGTCTTCGCCCGGCGTGCTCCCGGCGCGGCCTTCAGGAGATGCTTCTTCAAACATCGGCACGACCGTCGTTTGCTCTTCAACACCTGATGCAAGGTCGCGAGCGCGAACCGTAACGATCCCGTCGTGGTCGAGCTCAAAGCCGACCTCGATGCGCGGCTCACCACGAGCTCCTTCGCTCAAGCCGGCGAGCATGAAGCGACCGAGTGAAGCATTGCGTGATGCGATGCGCTCCTCACCCTGCAGCACGTGTATCTGCGCCGAGTGCTGACGATCGCTCACGGTTGTGAAGACCTCGGTGACACGCGCGGGTAACGCGGTGTTGCGCGGGATGAGAATCGTGCTGGTATCGCCGTCGGTCTCGACACCCAGCGCAAAGCCGGTCACATCCTGCACGCGTCTGCGCTCCGAGGCGGAGCGCACCAACTCGGCATCGAGCGCAGCGCCGAGCGCAACCACCTCATCGGGGTTGATACGCGCAGAGGGACGGCACCCAAGCTTTCGCTCGAGGTAGCGCTGGACCAAAGGAATCCGAGTTGAGCCGCCGGCAAGAACAAGGTAATCGATTCCATGCTCGTCGTTGAACCCTGCTTCCGCAACAGCCAGCTCGGTAAGACCGACGCTTCGATGGAGCATCGGCGTGATCAGCTCCTCGAACAGCTCTCTCGTCAGCTCGCAGGTCAAGTGCGTGCCGCCGGTGCGCCCGAAAAACGGCAGCGCCACCGTACTCGAGACTCGGCTCGAGAGCTCGATCTTGGCGCGCTCAACGAGCTCTTGCAGCTGCTGCATCACCACGCGATCTTCCTGCAGCCTCGTGCCGGCCTGTTGCTCGAACTCCTTCACCACGTGCTCGAGCAGCATTCTATCGAACTCAACGCCCCCGAGTGCGCCGTCGCCCAGCGTAGAGCGTACGGCAAACTTCTCTCCGTCGCGCTCGAGGCAGGTAACGTCGAATGTTCCTCCACCGAGATCGTAGACCACGATGCGGGCCTGCCGGGCAAGCTCCGAGGCGTAGGCCAGCGCCGCCGCGGTCGGCTCGTTGATGATACGCCGCACCTCGAGCCCAGCCAAACGGCCGGCCTCGCGCGTCGCGAGGCGCTGTGCCTGCGAGAAATGCGCCGGGACCGTGATCACACATTCCTTCACCGAGGTCCCGAGATAGGCTTCGGCATCGCTTCGAAGCTGCTCGAGGATGAGCGCGCTGATCTCCTCCGGCGCGTACCGCTGATCTCCGAGGCTGCAGTACTCGGCGGTGCCGATCAGGCGCTTTACGTTCCGCACCGTCATCTCCGGCCGGCTCACCGCCTGATTGCGGGCGGACTGTCCGACCAGCACCTCGCCGTCGCAGCCGAGCGACACCACCGAAGGTGTGGTTCGGTTGCCGACTGCATTCACCACCGTGCGCGGCTCGTCATGCAGGACAACGCCGACGCTGGAGTTCGTTGTTCCTAGATCGATTCCGATGATCGGCTGCATATCAACCCTTTCCGTCGTGCAAAGCTATGATGAGTTCCACCTCGCCGAGCGTCGATCCTACTCGGCTCGCTATAATGTTCGGCGCAATTCCCTTACGATGTAACGAAACGACCTGTTCGCGCACTTTGCTGCGCGCCTCCTGCGATCGCGTGGCGCTCTCGGAGCTGCTCGGCAGCGAGTCCGGCGCCGCCCCCGCCGAGCGAAAGCTGATCTCGCTCCGTGCTGCTGCCCCACGCTGAGCAGTCGATTCGCCGGTCCCGGGCGCGGCCTCGGCCCCCGCTCGGTCGACCCTCTCGGAGCCGGCCGTACCCTCGCCCACCCCACCGTCGGCCGCAGGGCCCACCCCGGGATCCGCGACCGGCTCCGTCGGCGAATCGGTCCGCCGGCGCGGCGTCTGTACCGCGGAGCGCTTGAGGTCGCTGTATACCTGGATCCCGGCCTCGTGCTGCTCCCATTCGCGTCGAATCAGGGCCAAACGCTTATCTACTTTTTCGAGTATGCTGTTGAGCGTCTCGATGCGCTCCTCGATCAGCCCGATGTTTCGATCGGTGGTTTGGTTCAGTTCGACGATAATGCTGTTCACTTCACGCTTGATCTCGTCGAGCAGTGCGTTGGGGCGTACTTTGCGATCAAGTTTGGCATGCAGAAACACGAAGCCGATAGCGAGGATCACGACATTGAGAGCAATAGGTACGACTAACGACATGCAAAATCATCCTGATATGTCGATGTTGCGGCCGAGATCGGGATCCCGAAATACATTCTCTTCCTCGGTACCACCGGTCTCGGCGTTCTCGGTAGCCTGCTCGCCCTGCTCACCGCTTTCGGCCTGAGCTCCCGAGTCGCGGTCGTTGACCGCGTCGGGACCCTCCTCAACACGCTGTGTCTCGCCGACACTACGTTGATGCTGTTGACTTCGTTGCGCGATCTCCCTGCCGGCGACGTCCTGTCCCTGGATGATGGAGTCTCGCTGAGCGGCCTGATCCTGCCCAACTTGGCTCATTCTGAGAAACAGGGTTTGAAGGTCGATCGGTTGCAACGACATCTGCACCTTCCGTCTATCATGGTATCATGCTTTGCGTGCCGACGCTAAATCCTCATCCGACTCCTGGTATTTCGTTACCTTCACGACGTCATTCTCAGCGACAAAACTCACGGCTTTGAACTCGTTCTTGACCGCCAACGGCGCGTCC
The DNA here is from genome assembly GCA_003552185.1 of Spirochaetaceae bacterium. Taxonomy (GTDB): domain Bacteria; phylum Spirochaetota; class Spirochaetia; order DSM-27196; family SLAA01; genus B1Sed10-166. The sequence goes on along the minus strand of PUOW01000008.1, from coordinate 13,820 downwards.
TTGACGTATACCTTGACCCCCGGAAACACCGTAGCCGAAGCGCTAATGCGGCCGCTGGTGCTGAGCTCGCTGAGGTACTCTTGGATCTCTTGAATCTCTTTGGCAACTCGTCGCGTCTCGGCCGTAAGCTGTTCTTTGCTTTTCATCAGCCGCTTATAGCTCTCGATCTTTTCTTTCGTAAGCTTCTTGCGCTGCCGTCGCATGTTCTCGAGCGTGTTGAGATTACGTTGCAGTTCCTCTAGCTTCTTCTGATACTCGGCGCGCTCTTGCTCGAGCGCCGCGAGGCGTTCCTTGCTGGTTGGGTCGTAGCCCACTTCCAGAATTGTCTCGGTGCCGGCTACCGCACCGAGCGACTTGGCGTTGATTTCCTCGGCGGCGCGCACCGCTCCACCAACGATGCTGGCGCGCTTACCTTTACAGATAACCTTGCGCTGCGCAACGACGTGTGAGTTCATGATACCGTCGCTTACCACCACCAGATCCCCCGAGATAACCTCCGCGTTCTCGATGAACTTCGACCATACGTTCCGCCCTGCGCGCACCTTTCCTTCGTTCTTCGCGCCGATGCCTTGATGCACGATGATATCGCCCTCGGCGTCGAGATTGCTCTTCCCGACGCCCCCCATGACCTCGATATTACCGCTGGCTTTGACATCGAAACCGTCCTCAACATGGCCCTTAACCACCACGGTGCCGAGGAACAGAATGTTGCCGGTCTTGAGGCTCACGTTGCCGTTCACAACGTAGACCGGCTCCACGTTGATCTTCCCGGCCGCGATAACCACCTGGCCGTTGATCTCGGCCGTCGCGGTCCGACCGTCTTCCGAAAGCTTCACGTTTTTGCCGATCTGTATCGCGGCATCCTTGCCGTCTTCGGCCGGGAGCACCTTACCGGTGACCGTTACACCGGGCTCAGCCGGTTCGGCCGGGATCTTTCGTGCTACAACCTGGCCGGCCACCACGTTCTGAACGATGTTTAGGTCTTTGAAGTCTACCCGACCCTCGCTCTCTTTGAGCTTGATGCGAGTACTGTCGGTCTCGAACTCGTACACGATACGCGCGTCGGCACCGTTGCGCGGCTTTCGCCCTTCGGCGACCAGCAGCGGCTCGTTATACTCCGGCTTCTCGACGAAGCGTTCGATGGCCTCGGTCTTGATGCCTTCTACCACACCGTTGGCTTTCAGGAAGCCGATGATCGCTTCGTACTCGGGGTCCGCCCCACCGGTTCCGGGCGGAGTGGCGACCAACAGCGCCTTCATATCGAGCTCTACAATGTTGACGGTGAGCATGGCGTCGTTCGAAGGGTCGTGTTGCATCTCGGCGACCTTGACGAACTCACCGTCGGCGCGTTTCACCACCTTCGCGACCGTGGCCGCGTCGTACGAACCGTCGAAGCGCCGCTGTAATACCTCGAGTGCGTCGCTTTCGGTAACCGCCCGGCCGCCGCCTTCCGGCTGCGTGACCTTGAGAAGCACACCGTGCGGCGTGCGCCGCACGAGCGCCTCGCCGTCTCGCTGTTTGCCGGCAGGTCCGTCGAGCTCGAGGTCTTCGTCGCCCGAAAGCTCAAGCGACTCGGGTTCTTGTTCAGGGGCGGCAGGATAGGCAAGAATGCTGTATGGACGTTTCCCGACCCCCAACACCCCTTTCGTACCCTTCTCGAGGATTTCGTACTCGATACGTTTAAGCGGTAACGAGAGCTCGATCGCGGCGGCGTTTAACGCATCCTCGAGCGTGTCACCACCGACGTGAACGAAGCTTCGCTGTTGGTCTTCGGAGTACTGCCGCTGCATGTACTCCTTGAGCCGGTCCATACCGACCATAGCTACATAATTCCTTTCTTGAGGTTGGTCAACTTCGCTCGCAACCGCATAATTGCTTTTGTATGCAGCTGCGAGATCCGCGACTCGGTTACCTCAAGGACTTGCCCGATCTCCTTCAACGTCAGGTCCTCGTAATAGTATAACACGAGCACCTTCTTTTCTTTTTCGGGAAGCTCGTTGATCGACTGAACGATCACACGCTTCATTTCGTCTTTCTCGACTATGATGTCGGGATTGAGGCTCTGCGGCGACTCAATCGTGTCGGCGATCGAAACCGTATCGCTATCTTCGCCGGTATACCACACGTCGTTCAGCGACATAATCGAGGTACCGCTTATCTTGAGCATCAGCTTCTCGAACTCTTTGACCGAGATGTTGAGCTCTCCGGCGATCTCCTCGTCGGACGCGGCTCGACCCAGCGAGGACTCGAGTTTCCGGACGGTTTCCTCGACCTCGCGCGTCTTCTGCCGTACCGAGCGCGGCACCCAGTCTATCGAACGCAACTCGTCGAAGATTGCACCACGGATACGCGTGACGGCGTACGTCTTGAACTTCACGTGCTTATCGGGATCAAACTTCTCGATCGCGTCGAACAACCCAAACACCCCGTAGCCGACGAGGTCGTCGAACTCCACGTTGTGGGGCATACCGATCGCGACCTTCCCCGCGACATACTTGACCAGCGGCGCGTACTGTTTTACCAGCTGTTCGCGTATTCGCGGGTCGTGGTTTTGGCGATACAGCCGCCACAGCTCCGCCTCGGACTTTGTCGCTAACGCGTTTTCGCTCATCTGCGTCCCTTGGTTACTCGCGTCGCTCGTCACGGTTCAACATCGTTTGTAACGCTTTTGCCATCACCGACGGGTCCTGGTCGCTTGAGCCGCCCTCCCGCTGCGACGACGCCCCAGCGCTTGAGCCGGAGCCGCGCGCCGCACCTCCGCCGGTACCAACATCATCCGTAAAATCGCCCGAAAACGCCTCGATATCCGGGAGCGTATCGAGCTCGCCCGGGTCAACGTCCGCCGGCACGCCGCTTTCGAGACCTTCCGGCCCCGAGGCCGAGGCCGACTCGGCCTCGAGCGGCGGGGCGCCGACATCGCCGCTTCTGCTCTCGCCGGCGTCAGGCTCGGGATGCGGTTCGCTCAGGCCTCCCGGCTCTACTCCGCCAAGCTCTTCCGAGACCTCCTCTACCAGCGAGTCCTCGAACCTATGCAGACCCTCCGCGGGGCCCCGCTCGGCGTCGGCATCCTCCCCCGTATCGGCTCCTGTATCCGGTCGGTACTCGTCCTCTTCGAGCACAATCTCGACATTGTCTCCGCTGCTCGGCTCGCTGCTCGACTCGCCGCTCGGCGAGGATGCGGCCGCAGTGGTGCGCTCTCCGACCTCGCCCGTCTCGGGTTCGCGGGCGGTAAAGAGTTCAGGCAAAAAACGTTGAAAAATCTGCTCAACGCCAACCGCCCCGGCGCCGAAAATGACCGCAGCAAGCACGGCACGGAAAAGAAGCGTACCGAATGTGACGCCCCCGAACAGGCCGCTCAGAACCGAGATCAGAAAACCAACGCCGGCCGCGACCGCGGCGGCTTGCCAGGTAATCCGCATTACGCCACAATCTCCAGTAGCTTGGCGACAGCTTAGGCCAAAACGGTAGCGCCGTCAAGCTGCGCAGTCGCTCGACGCCGAGGAGCATCGACCGTGCAGCTCAACCGCCTCAATTACTGCGCGAAAACAGGCGCCGCAGAAACTGCCCGATACCGGAGCCCTCCTTTACATCTATTTTTTCCATACGCCCGACGATATGCTGTATACATATCGAGGCCCTACTCTTAGGATCGGTCACCATAAACGGCTTCTGGCGCAGAACCGACTGATGCACCGCCGCATCTTCGTACACATACCCAAGATAATCCACCTTGAGGTTCAAAAACTGCGATGCAATATTGATTACGCGTTGCGCGACTTGTTTTCCTTCGGTCACCGAGCCGACCCTGTTCACGATTAGCTTCAGACCGAGGCTGAGGTTGTCGATTTCGGTGGCGATAATCTTGATGATACCGTAGGCATCGGTGATCGCGGTGGGCTCGGGCGTCGTCACGATGATCGCTTCGTCGGCAGCCGCAATAAACGACAGCACGTTGTTTGAGACGCCCGCACTTGTGTCGACAATGATCACGTCCGCGGCCGAGAGTCCGCTCAACTCCTCGACAAACGACTCGCGCTCGCTCTCGCTGAGGTTCGCGATCTTGGCGAAGCCGCTGGCGCCGGCCACGATCTGTATCCCGTAGCTGGTATCCATCAAGATGTCGGTCAAGGATTTCTGCTTACGGATCAGATGGTACAGGTTGTATTTCGGGATGACGCCGAGCACCACATTAACATTGGCGAGTCCGAGGTCGGCGTCCATCAAGACCACGCGCTTGCCGAGTTTGGCATACGCCAATGCGAGATTCGTTGAGATGTTCGTCTTGCCGACGCCGCCTTTTCCGCTGGCAACAGCGATGATGCGAGTTCCGCTCTTTTCCGGCACGCTACGGGCCTTCATAATCTCACGAAGCGTTTCCGCTTGATCAGCCACTTTGGTTCTCCGTCGCTCGTGATTCCGCAAATCGCTGCTCGATATCTTCGCGATCCACGGTAAACCCCTCGAGATTGATCAGCAGCCTCGGAATCGAGGCCGGTTCAATATCCTGGGGTACACCTTGACCATCGGTAATAAATGAGATCGGTTTACGGTTTTGATGGAGAACGCTGATCACATTCCCAACCCTGGTTGTTTCATCGAGTTTGGTTATAACCGCAGCCGCCGTTCCGAACGACTCGAACTGGCGCACGATCTGCTGCAGGTCGCTCGTTTTGGTGGTTGCGCTCAACGCCAAGTGTACCTCACCGGCCCCGCCACATCCCTGGAGCAACGAGTTCATCTTCCCGAGGTTGGCAAAATCTCGCGGGCTCTTCCCGACGGTATCGATGAAGATTACATCGACATCACGATATAACGCTACCTGCTTGCGCAGCTCATCGAAGGTCTCGACGCAGGTGACCGGGATGTTCATGATGTGGCCGTAGGTCTCGATCTGCTCTTTCGCTCCGATGCGGTAGTTGTCTATAGTAATGACGCGTACGTCGCTTATGATGCCGTTCACGCCTTGAATGCCGTAGATCGCGGCGAGCTTGGCGATGCTGGTAGTTTTACCGACCCCGGTTGGCCCCACGAGCACCATGATCTTGGGCTTGTGTTTGGTATCGAACGGCAGCAAAGTGATGGAATCGCCGATCCAGCGCACGACCTGTCGCTCCACCAGCTCGAAATCCTCGAGCTGCTCGAACGAAAACTCGTTCCGCACGCGCGCGACCATCGCATCGATATACTCGGGAACGAACTCGTTATGCCGCAGAAGCTCGATAATCCGCTCGATAGTGGGATGGTTTTGCTGCACCGGGGGCGCAGCACGAGCCGCGCGATCCTCGCCGGCGAGCGTCTCGCGCAGCTCCTGCAGTTCTTTGAGCACCGTCTCGATGGTTTTGTCGTTCTTGACCGTCCCGAGGATCTTTTTCTTCTCTTCCTCAACATCAACGCTGCGCTTCGGAGGCTCGCGGCGAACCGGCTCATCCGAGAAGTAGCCTGTCACCTCCACGCCTTCGCGCGAGAACAAACCCAGAAAGCCGCCCATGCGCACAGTCTTGTGGCTCATGATGCGAGCTCGGTCACCGTACTTCTGCCGAACCTTGGCTTCCGCCTCACGATGCGTTGATGCCTGCTCGATAAAGTACTGCATAACTCCCCTCACTCTTCGACTCGAATCTCACCGAGGCTATCGACCCGAATCTCGGGAAGAATTTCCTGTACCGACAGAACTACCAAATCGGGAAGCTCCCGCGCGGTGCTGCTTTTTACGAGCGGCCGTGCCGTTTCGGAGCACAGCACGATCGGCATGTACCCTTGTTCCTGCACCGCCCGAACCTTGTTGCGCGCGGATGTTATCCACGCGCGGTGTAGCTCGGGTTTGAGCGCCGGAGTTACTCCGCCGGCGGTCTCTACCCGCGACTCGATGATCGCTTGCTCTAAGGAAGGCTCGATCGTCAAGACTCTGAGCGTCTTGTCGTCGTCGGCGTACTGCAGGCAGATCTGTCGTTTCAAAGACTGGCGAACTTTTTCAATCAAGAACGCGACGTCCTTGGTGATGGTAGCATAATCGGCGAGCGTTTCCAATATGGTCACGACGTTGCGGATCGAGACTTGTTCGCGCAGCAAGCCCTGCAACACCTTCTGTACCTCTCCGACGCCGAGCACCGACTGTACCTCGTCCACCACCGCCGGGTAGTCGCGCTTGAGCGCGTCGAGGATCGCCCGCACCTCCTGACGACCGAGTATCTCGGCCGCGTGGCGCTTGATGAGCTCGGTGAGATGCGTTGCGATGATCGAGGGCGGATCAACCACGGTGTACCCGGCGCGCTCGGCCGCCTCGCGCCGTTCTTCGGTTATCCAGAGCGCCGGCAGTCCGAACGCGGGGTCGCGCGTCGCTTCGCCCTCTACCTCTTCGCGTACCGATCCCGGGTTAATCGCGAGATAATGGCCCATGCGGATCGTACCACGCCCAACCTCCACGCCGCGTATCTTAAAACAGTACTGCGACGGCTCGAGTCGCATGTTGTCGATAATGCGAATGCGAGGCACCGCGAGCCCGAGCTCGAGCGCGGTCTCGCGACGGATGCGCGTCACCCGGTCGAGCAGTTCGGCGCCCTTGTCCTTGTCGACGAGCGGTATCAGGCCGTAGCCGAGCTCGAGGCTGATCGGGTCGAGCGGCGCAACCGGCGAGATCTCGGCCGGTGCTTCTTGCGCCTTTGCCTCGGCCTTGGGCTTCGCCGCCTGTGTGGCCGCGGCCTGATCGCGCCGCGTAAGTCGATACGCCAGAGCTGCCGACAAACCGGCCATCGGAAGCAGCACATACCACGGGAACCCCGGCAGCACCGCGAGCACCGCCAAGAACGCCGCAGCGATCCAGTACACGCGCGACTGTCTCGAGAACTGTTCGGTCATGTCCTCGCCGAAGGTGGCGTCCGAGATGGCCCGAGTCACGATCAAGCCGGTTGAGGTAGAGATCAGCAGCGCCGGAAACTGCGTTACCAAACCGTCACCGATCGCGAGCTGCACGTAGGTGGAGAGTGCCTGGCCAAACGGTTCGCCGTGTATCGTCATCCCGACCACCAAGCCGCCGATGATGTTCACAACCGTTATGAGAATTCCGACCTTGACGTTCCCGGACACAAACTTCGAGGCACCGTCCATCGCGCCGTAGAAATCGACCTCTTTTTCGAGCTCCAGTTTCTTCTTAGCGGCCTCTTCCTCGCTAAGAACGCCGGAGTTGTACTCGGCCTCGATCGCCATCTGCTTACCGGGCAAGGCGTCGAGCGTGAACCGCGCCGCAACCTCGGCGACACGCGTCGCGCCCTTGGTAATGACGATGAACTGCACCGCCACGATAATGGTGAAGATTATGAGCCCGATCACGAGGCCCTCGGCACCGGCAGTTCCCACGACGAAATCGCCGAAGGCCTGAACGATGCGCCCGTCGAACTGCGCGCCGAGCGACAGGATTAGGCGCGTGGAGCTCACGTTTAGCGCCAACCCGTACACCGTCACCACGAGCAAAATGGTTGGAAAAACCGAGAACTCGAGTGCGCTTTTGGTATACAGCACAATCAGGATCGTGAGCAGGCTGAATACCAAATTCAAGGCCATCAGGCTGTCGAGCAGCACCGTTGGGAGTGGGATGATCAGCATCATCACGACCACGATTACGCCGATCGCGACCAGGACATCGGTCCGCTGACTGAGAAACATGCCCGAGAGCGTTTGTTGTTGTGTATCGGCCATTGGACCCCCCGTTTTCTACCCCTGTTCTCCGACTACCACATTCGCGCGCGGGCTTTGTCCATCTGGTAGACCTGCTTCAGCACCATTACGACCGCCTCATAGAACCGTTCCGGAATGATCTCGCCGATCTCCACCTCGGCGTACAGCGCGCGCGCAAGAGGCTTGTTCTCGATAATTGGAACGCCGCTTTCATCCGCAAGCGCTTTCATCCGCTCGGCGACCGCGTCCTGGCCCTTGGCCGTCACCATCGGCGCCTGCATCCGGTCGCGTTGGTACTCGAGCGCCACCGCGTAGTGCGTCGGGTTGGTGATCACCACATCCGCTTCCGGGACCTTACGAACCATGTTGCGCGAAAGCATCTCCTGCATACGCTGCTTCATACGCCCTTTCACCATTGGGTCGCCTTCGTATGTCTTGCGCTCTTCCTTGACTTCTTGCTTTGTCATCTTCAACTGTTCGCGATGCTGACGGCGTTGAAAGAGATAATCGAACAGCGACAGAAACAGCAGAATGATCGCGGCCTGAACCAGAATACGGAACGCGACCCACGCGATCAGCCCGAACGACTGCGCGATATTGGGAGTGGCGAGGTTAACGATGCGCCCGATCTCGCTGCGGATATTTGTGAACGCCAAGGCCGCAATCACGACGACCTTACCGATCGCTTTCGCAAGGTTGAAAATCGCCTCCGGTGAGAGGAACGACTTCTGCACGAAGCGCGCGAAGTTCGGCACGATCTTCTTGGGGTCGGGCGTAATCGGTTTTGTCGTGAACAGAAACCCGACCTGAATAAGGTTACCGAGTACCGCCGAGACAAACGCTACCGACGCCACCGGCAGGGTCAGGCGTAGGAAAAAGCTGTAAAAGGTCGCGAGCAGCGTATGATCATGGGTGACGTCGATCTCGGTGGAGCGCGAGAGAAAATAGCGCACCATATCCTGAAAGACTTGAAAGAGATAACCCGAAAGGAGCGCGAGCGTCACCGCACAGAACAGCAGAATAATCGCCGCCGAGACGTCCTGCGATTTCGCGACCTTGCCTTCTTCTTCCCGCGCCTTGCGGATCTTGTGCTCGGTCGGCTCCTCGGTGCGGCCTTCATCCTCGGCGGCAAACCAGTGTAGGTGCACCGCGTCGAGTTCGTACAGAAACCGCCGACGCTCGAGCCCGGCCCGCCGATCGTACTCGAGATCGAGCTCCAGATCGTAAGCGAGCGCAGGTGTGCGCTCGAGTCCGGCGATCATGCGCTACTCCCCCGCAACAGCGTGAACATCCGGATCAATTCCTCGAAGCTCATATCGAGGATGCGGTCGAACTGCGTCATCAGCATCGGAGCCGCAACAACCAAGATCGAGAACGCCACCAGAATTGATGCCGGAAAGCCGAGCATCAAGAGGTTCATCTGCGGCGCCGATTTCGCGAGCAGTCCCATCGTTACCTGAATCAAGATCATGGTACCCAGTATTGGAAACGCCAGCATCAAGGCGTACTCGAACATGCGCGACAGGCTCGTCGCCACCATAATCACGATGTCTTCGCGTTGTAGCACGAGATCGATCGCGCGCAAGGCACGAAACGAGCCGTACACCCCGGTGAGAAACAATCGCTGAAAACCGAGCGTGGTAACGAAAATCAGCATCGCGACGAGATTCAGAAACTGCCCCATAACCGGGATCTGTACCTGTGAGAGCGGATCCATAACCTGTGAGGCGGCGAAGCCGAGCTGCAACGAGAAAAACTGCCCCGAGACCAGAAAAGCGGAGTACAGCACCGTAACGTAGAACCCCACTAACACGCCGATCATCGCCTCCCCGATCAGCAACATGACGTACGCGCCAAGTGTATCCGGGATCGCGTACCCGGCCTCCAGCACCCACGGGAACACCGTAATCGCCGCCATGAACGCCAGCGCGGTGCGCCCAACAAACGGAATGCTTTCCGAGGACACGACCGGTGCCACCTGCGTCAACGCGAGCACGCGAGCGAACACGAGAAAGAACACCTGCGCGTTGAGCACCAGCTGGTCGGTCATGAGCTCGGTCGGCATATGACGCTCCTACCGCACAACCATCGGGATCTGATTCAGTAGGTTGATCGTGAACTGAATCAGCAATCGAAACATCCACGGACCAAAGAACATGAACGAAAGCAGAACCGCCGCGATCTTAGGAACGAAGGTAAGCGTCTGTTCCTGTATCGAGGTTGTCGCCTGGAAGATCGAGATGATCAACCCCACGCCCATACCGATAAGCAGAATCGGTGACGCAATGATCAACACATAGAACACGCCGGTGCGAATCACGTTCATCGCAAATCCAAAATCCATTACAAGCCTCCAAAGCTCGCGACCAACTGGCGGGTGATGAGGCCCCACCCGTCCACCAGGACGAACAGAATCAATTTAAACGGCAGCGAGATCATGACCGGCGGAAGCATGATCATACCCATCGACATGAGCGTTGATGCAACCACGAGGTCGATGATAATAAACGGCAGAAACAGCAGAATCCCGATCTTAAACGCAACCGTAAGCTCGTGCAGTATGAACGCCGGAATCAGCACCCGCGTCGGAACCTCCGAGAGGTTCGCCGGTCGCGGCAGCTCGCTCATGCGCATGAACAACCGCACGCTCTCGGGATTGCCCTGCATCTGGCGGTACATGAACAGCCGCATCGGCTGCTCAAAGCCGGCGTACGCCTCCTCGAGCCCAATCTCTCCGTCGGAAAACGGCCGGTAGGCGTCCTCGTAGATCTGGTTCAGAGTCGGCCACATGATGAACATCGTGAGAAACAACGCGATTCCCATCAGCACCTGATTCGGCGGTACCTGCTGCAGACTCAGCGCGCGCTTGACGAAATCGAGCACGATCGCGATGCGCAGAAACGACGTCATCAATATGATGATCGACGGAGCAAGGCTGAGAACCGCCAGAATCAACAACAGTTGCAGCGAGAACGCCACCTCCTGTTCGCTTTGAGGCTCGCGAATACTGAGATCCATAAACGGGATTTGTAGCGCTTCCTCCCCGGGGGCTTCCTGCGCCGGCGCCGACTCGGCCGGGAAGAGCAGCAGTAGCAACACCACACACAGGAACGCATAGACGACACGTTTGGTCATGATTCGCCTCCGTATGCTCAGCGCAGCTTGCGCAGCCGCTCGCGCTGCCGAGTTATGAACTCCACCGGATTCATGACCTCTTCCGAGCCCGTATGCGGCTCGCCGGTGCCGGCAAAGCCTTCGGCCGCCTCGGCGCCGCCGTTCGGCGACCCGCCACGCCCGGCGGATCGAATCCCGGCCGAGATCAGGTCCGAGAATCCGCGAGACTCGGTCTGCTCCTCGGCGCTCCCGGCGCTCCCGGCGCTCAAGCGAATCTCGTCGATCGTCTCCTTGTCGGTGATCTCGGAAACAAGGTTCACCGCCGAGTCGGCCGAGCCCACGAGAAACAGCTGTGAGCCGACCTGAACGAGATGCAGCGCGCGATTGCCCGGGAGCGTTTGCGAGCCGAGCAGCCTGATCAACTCGGTATTACGGAAACGGCCTCCGGCCGTACGCCGGAGCAGAAAGAACACACCGTACACCGCACCGATCACCAGCGCGAGAACCACCACCATGCGCACCAAGTCCCAGATCCCGAACGCACCGATGCCCTCGCCGAGTTGAGGGTCACCTTCAACGTCGCCTTCCTCGGGATCATCGAACAGGAGCTGAGACTCGTCCGGCGCGCGCCCCGCCTCGTCCGAGGTCTCGGGGTCGGTCTGAACGGCATCGTCGTCGAGGCCGAACTCGCTCGGAGATTCGTTCTGTGCGGTTTGAGTTTCCGCGGCCGCAGGGGTGGCAAGCACCAGCAGAAGCCCGGTTAAGATGAGTAAGTATTTCAGTTCTCCCCTCCCGTTAAACTGAAACGTAGTGGTTGTCAATCGGCGCTCACGCGCTTACGCCACGAAGGCTCGGGTGCAAAGGCTATGTCATATTGCTCACACGCTCCATCGGTGAGACAATCTCGGTGACGCGAACGCCGAAGTTTTCGTCGATAACCACAACCTCGCCCTTCGCGATCAGTTTGTGATTTACCAATATATCTACCGGCTCTCCGGCAAGCTTATCGAGCTCGATGATCGTACCTTCTCCCATGCCGAGAATCTCTCGAATGAGTTTCTTGGTTCGGCCGAGCTCAACCGTCATCTCCATGTAGACGTCCATCAAGAGCCCGATATTTCCTTGCTCGCTCGGCCCGTCGGACTGCTGGAGATCCGGAAACTGTACCGACTGCACGCTCGGCCCACCGCCGAACCCGGCCGCTTGTTGACCGCCGCCGAACCCGCCCCCTTGACCGAACCCCGCTTGCCGGCCAAAGCCGGCCTGACCAAATCCGCCTGCGGCGCCCGCCTGTTGCGGTTGCTGGGCTTGTTGCGGAGCGGCCTGCTGTGCGGCGCTCGAGCCCCCGAGGATCTGCGGGATCACTCCGGGGTCGAACAGCTCGTAGATCTCGGCCGGGACGTCGGAACCGATCGTAACGCTGTATCGCGCAGCCGCGAAGCGCTCGCCCGCTCCGGTAACCTCGCTCACGCCGACCGACTCGCCGGTTGGTGGCTCGGTCATGATGCTTTTGTCGGCTTTCTCTCCGAGCGCGGTCAGAACCGGCCCGTTCAGCTGGGAAAACGCCTCCTGCAACGCGTTCAACGCCGCGTCGTCGAGCTCAATGTCGTCCTGTCCCATCATCGCGCCGGCGATGCGTACCGCCGCATCGGAGGACATGAGGTAGCGATGCGCACCGTCGACGCCCTCCGAGAAATTGAGGTGCAGCTGTACGACCGGGTCGCCGATCGAGGCCGCGAGCGAGGATGGGTCGCTCATCTCGAGCTCGGGCCCGGTCATCGAGACCTGCGCGCTCGTGAGCATCGAGAGATTCGATTGCTGACTCTCGACCGTGCCCTTCAGCAGCGCGCCGAAGGCCTGAAGATCGTCGGGCGACGGCTCGCCGCCGCCGGCGCCTCCGGGAGCCGACGACCCGCCGAGGTCCATCCCTGTGGAGCCTTGCAGTAACGCATCAATTTCGTCTTGGGATAGCGAACCATCGCTCATGCCTATTCTCCTTCCTCGGCGGCCAACTCTTCAAAGTCTTCTTGCTCGATGTCTTCAAGCTTTTCGGTAATCTGCACGGCGAGCTTCTTGCCGATCTGGCCGGGCTTGCAGAGAAACTTCGGTCGATTTCCGATCGTAAGCCTCATCGGGTCGGTGGTGCGCGTGTTCTGCAACCGAATGACGTCTCCCGGGCGCAACGACAGCACTTCGCGTACCGTGAGATCGAGCTGCCCGATCTCGGCCACCATCGTAACCGCGATGGTGGAAAGCCGCTCTCGCAGAATATTGAGATTCTCGGTAGTGGTGCCCCGGCGAACCGATGAGTACCAGTACTGGGCCGAGAGCTTCGAGATGATCGGCTCGATCGTGAGGTAGGGGATGCAGAAGTTCATCATACCCTCCACCTCTCCCACCTTGGTTTCGAGTGTAACGAGCACTACCATCTCGGTGGGCGGCACAATCTGGGCGAACTGCGGATTGGTCTCGATCTGGCCGAGCCGGGGGCGAAGATCGATAACCTGGCTCCAGGCCTCGCGCATGTTGCCGAGCACGCGCACGATGATGCCCTCCATCACCGATGCCTCGATATCGGTTAGGTCTCTGGTGACCTTGGTTCCCTCACCCTGGCCGCCGAATAGTCGATCGATAATGGAAAACGTGATAGCCGGATCGATCTCGAGAATCGCGGAGCCCTTGAGAGGATCCATGTTGATGACCGCGAGCGTTGTGGGATTCGGGATCGAGCGAATGAACTCTTCATAGGTGAGCTGATCGACCGATGCGACATGCACCTGAACCAGGCTTCGCAGCTGCGCGCTCAAACTGGTAGTGGTGAGCCGCGCGAATGTCTCGTGCATAATCGAGACTGTGCGGATCTGCTCCTTCGAGAACTTGTCGGGACGTTTGAAGTCGTAGATCTTGATCTTGCGCTGATCCGCGGGTTGAGTAATCTCCTCGGTTTCTACGTCACCCGATGAGATAGCGGTCAGCAACTGATCGATCTCGTCCTGAGACAGTACCTCGGTCATTCAAATAGCTCCCCTCGTCCG